>NZ_JAYSGF010000003.1:69817-191077 GCF_041912965.1 Chromobacterium sp.
GGGCGGCGGCGGGGTTGCGCGGCCGGCCGATCACCAGATAGTCCGAGCCGGCGGCCAGCGCGGTCACCGGAGTCATCACCCGGCGCTGGTCGTCGGCGGCGCTGTCGGCCAGGCGGATGCCCGGCGTCACCAGCTTGAAATCCTGGCCCAGCGCGGCTTTCAGCTCGCCAGCCTCCTGCGCCGAGCACACCACGCCGTCCAGGCCGCAGTCGCGCGTCAGCGTGGCCAGGCGCAGCACATGTTCCTGCGGCGACACGGTGACGCCGATTTCGGCCAGGTCGGCGGCTTCCATGCTGGTCAACACGGTGACGGCGATCAGCAGCGGACGCTGGCTGTAAGGCGCCAAGGCCTCGCGCGCCGCTTCCATCATCCTGCGGCCGCCGGAGGCGTGCACATTGACCATCCAGACGCCGGCTTCCGCCGCCGCCTTGCAGGCATGGGCCACGGTATTGGGAATATCGTGGAACTTCAAATCCAGGAATACCTGGAATCCCCTGGCCACCAGGCTTTCCACCAGGCTGCGGCCGGAGGAGGTGAACAACTCCTTGCCCACCTTGAGCCGGCACTCGCTCGGGTCCAGCCGGCTGGCGAAATTCAAGGCGCTATCCGCGTCGGCGAAGTCCAGCGCCACGACCACGGGCGAAGCCGGCCGTGCAAAGCCGGCTGCGATCAAAGGATTCATGCTTGCTCCATTCTTGCCGCCGACGCTTGCCGGCGGCCGGTATTCAAATCAGCGCAGCCGCTCAGAACGTGTTTACGATCTCGCGAGCGAAGGCGAGACCAGGCGGAAACGAGCGAAAAAGCGGAATGTACAGGTGGTACATGAGCACTGAGCTTGGTTTCAACGCCCATTTCCATCCATCCCGCCGACGCGCAGCAGATCGTAAACAGGTTCTCAGGGCGGCTGCTTAATCTTAAGCCATGTCTTGTTACTGCGATTCCGAGCGGTTGGCGGTGAAGCCTTCCCACTCGCCGCAGGCCGGGCAATGCCAGAAAAAGGCGCGCGAGCGGAAGTTGCAGCATTTGCAACGATGCACGCTCAGGCGCTGCGCGTGCTTGAGCACCAAGGCGCGCGCCACTTCCGCGTCCATCCGCCCTTCCGGGCTCAATTCGTCCATCTGCGCCTCGATCAGCCGATACACGCCGGACAGACTGGGGCGCGCGTGCACGCCCTCGCGCGCCACTTCCAGCGCCTTTTCCTCGCCCTCGTAGGTGGCGATCTTCTGGTACAGCAGATCGGTCAACTCCAGCTGCGGGAAGGTTTTTTGGTAGCCGCGCAGCAGCGCGATGCCTTCCAGCGGCTTGTCCATGCGCTCGTAAGCGTCGAACATGCGCTCGGCCGCCATCGACAGATACTCGTAGTTCTGCTTTTCGATGTTCTGCCAGGCGGCGATCGCCGCGTCGATGCGACCTTCGGTGAATTCGATATCGCCAAGAATCAGGCTGGCGCGCACGCATTTGCGGTTGGCGGCAAACGCTTCGCCCACATAATGGCGCGCCTGCTCGCTATTGGATTTATACAGCTCGCCCTGAGCCAGCTCGCAGTAAAACTGCGCCACTTCGTGCTGGAAGGAGTGCGCGTCGCTGCGCAGCTCCTTGGCGGTGGCGATGGCCTTGTTCCAGTCGCGGTCCTGCTGATAGATGTCCAGCAACTGGCGCCGCGCCGCCAGACCCATATTGCCGTCCTGCAGCTTGAGCAGAATTTCCTCGGCCCGGTCCACTAGACCAGCCTTGCGAAAATCCTGGGCCAATTCGAAACGCACCGCGTCGCGGTGCTCGGCCGGCAGGTCCGGCGCGTCCAGCATGCGCTGATGCAGACGGATGGCGCGGTCGTTCTCGCCGCGCTTGCGGTACAGCTTGCCCAAGGTGTGCTGCAATTCCAGCGCCGAGCCCTGCTGGCGCGCCACTTCGGCCAAGGCCGAGGCGGCGACGTCGGTCTTGTCTTCCACCAAGGCGTCCAGGCCGCGGAAAAAGCCGGTGGGCACCGCCTTGGCCTGTTTCAGCACGGTGCGCATGTCCACGCGCGCGGCAAACCAACCCAGGCCAAAAAAGGCCGGAAACAATAGCAACCACCACAAATCCAGTTCCAACAGCAATCCTTTCCGGACAAACAACAACAGCCGCTGCTAGCGGCATCACAAAAGAACGGCTGATAAAACCCGGCCGCCCGAACGCCCGGCGCGCCCCATCGGGCGACGCGGGCTTCAAGACCCGGTTTTGTCAGCCGCTCTCGCCGGCCTCCTCAGTCCGCGATCGCGTCGCTGGGATCGCTGATCACCTTGCTGGCGGGAGGCCTGTTGCGCAATTCTTTTTTCAATTGGGAAAGCTCTTTCCGGCTGCGCAGATAATAGCCCAGCGTGGCCAACAGGCCCACCAGCGCGCCGGCGACGAAGAACAACAGCAGAAACACGATCAACGGCGCGGACCAGGACTCGCCGAAGAACAGTTTGAATTCGACGGCGTGGCTATTTTGCACGGTGACCGCGATCAGGAATACCAACAGGGCCAATTCAACGATACGAAGCAGGTAACGCATGATCTCGCTCGATTTGTTTGCCGGAGTGCAAGTTTAAACGATAGCCCGGCGCAACCCAAGCTGGAATTTCCGCGACGCAAAGAAAAAGCGCCGCAAAAGCGGCGCTTCGGATTCGCTAAGCCGGAGATTGACGCTCAGGCCTCGCTCTGCTCCATCAGGGACAGGTCGACGCGTTCGCGCAATTCCTTGCCAGCCTTGAAATGCGGCACATATTTCTCAGGAACCGAGACGCTGGTGCCCGACTTGGGGTTGCGGCCAATCCGAGGCGGACGGTAGTTCAAATCAAAACTGCCGAAACCGCGGATTTCAATCCGATTCCCTTGCGCCAGGTTATTGGCCATCGCATCCAAAATGGTTTTGACGGCCAATTCAGCGTCTTTGTAGACCAACTGAGAATTGCGCTCGGCAAGTCGTTCCGACAGCCTAGCGATCAGCTCAGATTTGGTCATGTCTCAATTACTCGTTAGAGCCGGACAGTTTTGCCTTCAGCAGGGCACCCAGGTTGGTGGTGCCAGCGGAAGCGCTGTCTACGGACAGGCTCTTCAGAGCAACGTTGTCTTCCTGAGCGTCTTTAGCCTTGATGGACAGGCTGATGTTGCGGGACTTGCGGTCCACGGCGATGATCACGGCTTCGACTTCTTCGCCGTCCTTCAGCACGGAACGAGCGTCTTCCACGCGGTCGCGGGACAGTTCGGAAGCGCGCAGGTAACCTTCAACATCGGTGTCCAGGGCCACAACGGCGCCCTTGGCGTCAACGGACTTCACGGTACCCTTAACCAGGGCGCCCTTGTCGTTCATTGCAACGAAGTTGTTGAACGGATCGCCTTCCATCTGCTTGATGCCGAGGGAGATGCGCTCTTTCTCAACGTCGATGGACAGAACAACGGCTTCAACCTCGTCGCCCTTCTTGAACTTGCGCACGGCTTCTTCGCCAGCTTCGTTCCAGGACAGGTCGGACAGGTGAACCAGGCCGTCGATGCCGCCCGGCAGGCCAACGAACACGCCGAAGTCGGTGATGGACTTGATCGCGCCCTTCAGCTTGTCGCCTTTGTGGAAGTTGTCGGCAAACTCGTTCCACGGGTTGGCCAGGCACTGCTTCATGCCCAGGGAGATACGACGACGGTCTTCGTCGATTTCCAGGATCATGACTTCCACTTCGTCGCCAACCTGAACAACCTTGGACGGGTGTACGTTCTTGTTGGTCCAGTCCATTTCGGACACGTGCACCAGGCCTTCGATGCCCTGTTCGATTTCCACGAACGCGCCGTAGTCGGTCAGGTTGGTCACCTTGCCGAACAGACGGGTGCCGGACGGGTAGCGGCGGGACAGGCCCACCCACGGATCTTCGCCCAGTTGCTTCAGACCCAGGGATACGCGGTTCTTCTCTTGGTCGAACTTCAGTACCTTGGCTTCTACTTCGTCGCCCACGGCCAGAACTTCGGACGGGTGCTTCACGCGGCGCCATGCCAGGTCGGTGATGTGCAGCAGGCCATCGATGCCGCCCAGGTCAACGAACGCACCGTAGTCGGTGATGTTCTTGACGATACCCTTGATGATGGCGCCCTCTTTCAGGGTTTCCAGCAGAGCTTTGCGCTCTTCGCCCAGGGTTTCTTCCAGCACGGAACGACGGGACACAACCACGTTGTTGCGCTTGCGATCCAGCTTGATGACCTTGAATTCGATCTGCTTGTTTTCGTACGGGGTGGTGTCTTTCACCGGACGCACGTCAACCAGGGAACCCGGCAGGAAGGCGCGAATGCCGTTGACCATAACGGTCAGGCCGCCCTTCACTTTGCCGCTGATCAGACCGGACAGGATCTTGCCGGTTTCCAGCGCTTCTTCCAGCTCAACCCAAGCGGCCAGGCGCTTGGCTTTTTCGCGGGACAGCTTGGTCTCGCCAAAGCCGTTTTCCAGCGCGTCGATGGCTACGGTCACGAAGTCGCCGATGGCAACTTCGACCACGCCTTGGTCGTTCTTGAATTCTTCGGCCGGGATCAGGGACTCGGACTTGAGGCCGGCGTTTACGGTAACAAAGTTGGAATCAACTGCTACGACTTCGGCAGTGATCACCTCGCCCACGCGCATGTCGTGAAGGGTCAGGCTCTCTTCAAACAGCTGAGCGAAGTTTTCCATGGAGAGGGTAGTCATCAAGCGTACTCTCGGTGCGCGCCTTGCGGCGTGCGGGGTTAGGGTTGCACAAGGGGTTTATTGCTTTGCAGCATTTTCACCCGACAAAAAAATCATAGGCCGGAGACCTGTCTTTCCTCGAACCAGCGTAGGACCTGTGCGACCGCCTGGTCTATGGTCAGCTCCGTGGTATCGAGCAAAAAGGCGTCCGGCTCCTGGCGCAGCGGCGCTACCGTCCGGGCGGCATCGCGCGCGTCCCGATCGATAATGTCCTGCAGAATCTGTGGGAGATTAGCAGAATCTCCCTTGCCGATCAACTGCTTATAGCGACGCTCCGCGCGCTCCTCCGCGCTGGCGGTCAAAAACACCTTCAAGGCCGCGGCGGGAAACACCACCGAACCCATGTCGCGGCCATCGGTCACCAGGCCCGGCGCCCGGCAAAAATCGCGCTGCCGCTGCAGCAGCGCCGCGCGCACCGCCGGCAGCGCGCCCACCTTGGACGCGCCGATGCCGATCTCCTCGGCCCGGATCGCCGCGCTGGCGTCCTCGCCGGCCAGCCACACCGCGCCATCGGCGAATTCCACCGGCAGGCCGGCGGCGGCGGCGGCCAGCTCCGCCTCGTCGTCCCAAGCGATATCGCGGCGCAGCGCGAACAGCGCCAGCAGCCGGTAGAGCGAGCCCGAATCCAGATAATGAAAACCCAGCCGCGCGGCGACCAGGGCGGCGACAGTGCCCTTGCCGGAGGCGGACGGGCCGTCGATGGCGATGACAGGTGCGGTCATGTGCTGATAAATCCTTGCAAAAATTCGCGCTGGCGGCCACATGCGTGGCCAGCCGGCCAAACCGGCGATTTTATCGCAAGCCGCCGGCCGGCACAGCAAGATTCTCCGCGCGGCGAAACCCGGCGCCGGGTTTGCGCAAATGCGGCGATGGCGGTTACATTGTCCGACGGGCGCCGCGGCGCCATCCGCCAATCAAGCACACAAGACTCAGAACCGCCATGGAACAACTGCATCTCGCCCCCGTCCGCCATCTATCCGGCGCCATCAAGCTGCCCGGCTCGAAAAGCATCTCCAACCGCACCTTGCTGCTGGCCGCGCTGGGCAATGGCAGCACCCTGGTGCGCGAGCTGCTGGATTCGGACGACATCCGCCACATGCTGGCGGCGCTGAAGCTGCTGGGCGTGGAGATCGAGCAGATCGGCGACAGCCGCGACTTCCGCGTGCAAGGCGTCGGCGGTGAATTCCCGGTCAAGAACGCCGACCTGTTCCTGGGCAACGCCGGCACCGCCTTCCGTCCGCTGACTGCGGCGCTGGCGCTGATGCAGGGCCATTACCAGCTCAGCGGCGTGCCGCGCATGCACGAACGGCCGATCGGCGACCTGGTGGACGCGCTGCGCGTGGCCGGCGCGCAAATCCAGTACCAGGGCAATACCGGCTTCCCGCCGCTGACCATCATGCCGGCGCAACTGGAAGCCGGCCGCCCCATTCCGGTGAAGGGCAATGTGTCCAGCCAATTCCTCACCGCCCTCTTGATGGCGCTGCCGCTGACCGGCGAAACCGCGGTCATCGAAGTCAGCGGCGAGCTGATCTCCAAGCCTTATATCGAAATCACCCTCAACCTGATGGCGCGCTTCGGGGTGCGGGTTGAACGCGACGGCTGGCGGCGCTTCACCATCCCCGGCGGCCAGAGCTATATCTCCCCGGGCGAAGTGCACGTGGAAGGCGACGCTTCCAGCGCGTCCTATTTCCTCGCCGCCGGCGCGCTGGCCGGCGGCCCGGTTCGGGTGGAAGGCGTGGGCGCGGACAGCATCCAGGGCGATGTCAAATTCGCCGACGCGCTGCGGCTGATGGGCGCCGAAGTGCGCATGGGCCCCAATTGGATAGAAGCCAGCGCCACGCTCCCGCTCAAGGCGATAGACGCCGACTTCAACCACATCCCGGACGCGGCGATGACCCTGGCGGTGGCGGCGCTGGCCGCCGACGGCACCAGCACGCTGCGCAATATCGAAAGCTGGCGCGTCAAGGAAACCGACCGCCTGAGCGCGATGGCCGCGGAGCTGCGCAAGGTCGGCGCCGTGGTGGAAGAAGGCCAGGACTATATCCGCATCACCCCGCCGTCGGCGCTGACCCCCGATGCCGAAATCGACACCTATGACGATCACCGCATGGCGATGTGCTTCTCCCTGGTCTCGCTGCTGGGCGCGCCGGTCACCATCAACGACCCCAAGTGCGTGGCCAAGACCTTCCCCGATTATTTCGACGCGCTGGCGGCGCTGCAAGCGCAGGCCTGAGCCAGCCGCCCCGCTCGACAACCCCGCTCCGGCGGGGTTTTTTCTTGGCCAAGCCTTGCGCCTAGCACCGCAATAAAACACAATATATAGATTATTAAAAACAAAAAAATCTACATCATGGAAAATTTCTTTGCCTTGCGCCGCCAATTCATGCAGCAGTTCGACATCCCCAGCCCGGCGCGACCGCAGTGGCAGCCGCAGCAATTGGCAATGTGGGAAACCATGCTGGAGGAAGAACTGGCCGAATTCCAGCACGCGCTGGCCGACTATAAACGCCAGGACGGCGACGAGGCGGAACGCTCGCGACGGATGGCGGAACTGCTGGCCGAAGGCGTGGACGTGCTCAATGTGCTCAGCGGACTGCTGATGTCGCAAGGTCTGCCGCTGGAGGAGATGGCGCGCGAAATCCACGCCGCCAATATGCGCAAATGCGTGGACGGCAAGATTGTGCGCCGCGAGGACGGCAAGGTGCTGAAGCCGGCCGGCTGGCGGCCGGCCGACAAGGAGGGGGTGATACACCGGGCGCGGGAATCCCGAGACCCCATTTAATCTCGGCTACGCCGCGCGCTCAATGATCGCGCCGCGCAAACAATCGGGCGATGCCGTGATAATGCGGCCGACCATGGCCGACATCCAGCGCGAACTCCTCCTGGTAGGCCAATAGCGTCAGCGCGGCGAACTGACGGCGCAACTCGTCCGGCTGATAGTAGTGCCGGACATAGGACGCCGTCTCGCTCGCCACCCGGCCCTGGGCATCGCAGCCGGGATCGTTGACCATGAATACCGACACGAACAGATAACCGCCCGGCTCCAGCGCCTCCTCCATCCGCCGCGCCAGCGCCGCCCCGGCGGCCGCGTCCAGATGGTCCAGCGAGGTGTTGGCGACGATCAGCCGGTAATGCTCCGCATCCAGTTGCAAACCGGCCAGGTCCGCCACCTTGCCGGCCACGTTCAGGCGGCGTTCGTCCGCCGTTTCGCCCAGGCGCGCAATCGCCTCGGACGAGCCATCCACCGCCGTCATCGCAAAGCCCAGCCGCGCCAGGAACAAGGCGTTGCGCCCCTGGCCGCAGCCCAAATCCAGGCCGGCGCCGCCGGCCGATACATGATATTTGTCCAGATACTGGACCAGAGACGGCGATGGTTGATCCCCGTAGAACGACGTGCTCGAACGGTACACGCCGTCGAATCCCGCTGCTGTCATTGATGATGCCCCCGATATCGGCTTTGCGCCTGACCGGCCCATCTCGGCCCGGACCCTTCGTCCGGATTACCTGGCCGATAGGCCACCCATCCTTTTGGACAGAATAGGCGATGAGCATCGCAAGGACATCACAATCGATTCAGCTATTCATCAAATCATTTGCGGCAACGCCTGCATCGACTGCGCCGGCAGCATTTCCAGCAATAGCCAGACCGCGGTCAGCGCCAGCATCGCCGCCATGCCGCAATTGAATGCCCGCAGCCGGCGCGGCGACGCCAGCAAGCGGCGCGCGGCCACTCCGGAGCCCGCCCACAAGGCGATGCACGGCAGGCCGATGACGAAGGTCAGCGCGGCGAACAGCAGGCCGGCATGCCAGGCGTTCATCTTGGCCGGCAGAAACACCATCGCGATATTGAAGCCCATCAACCAGACTTTCGGGTTGAGCCAGTTGAACAACACCCCGCCCCAAAACCCCATCGGCGCGCCGCCAGATTCGCCCGCGGCCGGCTCCGAGCGCGCCATGCCCCAGGACAGCCACAGCAGATACAGGCAGCCGGCCACCGCCAGGTAGACCTGCACCGAGGCGATCACCGACATCAGCCCGCCCAGGAACACGGTCAGCAGCCCCACCTGAACCGACAAGCCCAGCGACATGCCGAGTAGCGATGGCACCGTGCGCGAAAACCCGTGATTGACCCCGGAAGACGCCAGCACCAGATTGTTCGGCCCCGGCGTGATCGACATCACCAGCAAATAAGTCACCAATGCAACAAAATTCATTACCGTTCCAGCCCATTGCAGACGCCGGAAGGATCCGGACGCCTTGGTTTCCAATGGCGGAAATGATAACGCCGCGGCAGTGACGAATACAGATTCAGAAAAATTGAATTGGAACCATAACAGTTTTACAATCGACAAACTGTTACGGTCATTTTCCAAGGAAACTGTACCGATGGAAGCGACAAATTCTGTGAGCGAGGCCCGGGCATGAGCGATGAACCCCTGTATCAGCAACTGGTGAACGAATGGATCACCCTGATCCAGACCGGGGTGGTGCAGCCCGGCGAACGGCTGCCCTCGGTGCGCAAGGCCTGCGAAATGCACAAGGTCAGCCCGTCCACCATCTTGATGACTTATCGCACGCTGGAAGACCGCGGCCTGATAGAAGCGCGGCCGCAGTCCGGCTTCTACGTCAAATCCGCCGCCACCCTGCCCTTGCCGCGCATGCGCCGGCAAAGCGCCGCCCATCACACCGGCGAAGTGGTGGATCAGATCGAGGCGGTGATGACGGCGCAGACCCGCGCCGACTACATCGACCTGTCGCTGGCCAGCCCGCGCGGCAGCGATTTCTACCCCACCACCCGCTTCAAGCACATCATGGGGCGGCTGCTGCGCCAGCATCCGGAACTGACCACCGATTATCCGTTCCCGCCCGGCTCGGAACGGCTGCGCCGCCAGATCGCCCAGCGCGCGGTCAGTTGGGGCTGCGTGCTGGCGGCCGAGGACCTGGTGATCACCAATGGCTGCACCGAGGCGCTGCAACTGGCCTTGCGCGCCTGCTGCAAGCCGGGCGACACCGTGGGACTGGAGTCGCCCACTTATTTCGCGCTGCTGCCCACCTTGAAGAACCTGGGCCTGAGCGTGATCGAGATTCCCACCCACCCGGCCAACGGCCTGTCGCTGGACGCGCTGGAACTATTGCTGTCGGAAAAGCGGCTCAACGCCATCGTCGCCATGCCCACGGTGCACAATCCGCTGGGCTGCACCATGCCGGCCGAGGCCAAGCAGCGGCTGGCGGCCTTGGTCAATGAATACCAGGTGCCGCTGATCGAGGACGTGCCGCATGCCGATCTGCATTACGACGGCGCCACCCCGGACGCGGTCAAGGCCTATGACCGCGACGGCTGGGTGCTGCTGTGCTCCAGCTACAGCAAGACGCTGGCGCCGGGCTTCCGCATCGGCTGGATCGCGCCGGGGCGTTTTCTGCGCGAAGTGACGCGGCTGAAGTTCGCCAGTTCGCTGGCCCAGCCGCGGCTCTTGGAGGAAACGCTGGCGGAATACCTGGAAACCGGCGGCTACGATCATCACCTGCGGCTGATACGCCGCCACTTCATGAGCCAGATGGAACGGTTGCGCGGCACCGTCGCCAGTTGCTTCCCGGCACAGACGCGCGCCACCTCGCCGTCCGGCGGCTGCCTGCTGTGGGTGGAGCTACCCAGCGGCGTGGACACCATGGAGCTGTTCCAGGCCGCGCTGGCCGAACGCATCACCGTGGCGCCCGGCGCGCTGTACTCGGCCAAGGGCCGCTACCGCAACTGCGTGCGGCTGTCCTGCTGCTATCCGTGGAACCCGGCGTACGAACGCGCCTTGCGGCGCGTTGGGGAATTGGCGGGAGAGATGGCCGACTGAATCAGGCCGGGCGGCCGTTGCCGCGCGGCTGGGCGCGCACCGCGGCGCGCGAGGAAGACGGCGCCGACGACGGCGCCGCCGCCGGAGCGTGTTGCGGCGCCGATGCCGGCGGCGCGGCCTGGGTGGGCAGCGGGCCGCCCGGCTCGCGGCCAGCCGGCTCGCGCGCGAACTGGGTGTCGCCGGTCTGACCGGGCGATAGCCAACGCACCACCGCCAGATCGCCGTCCACCTTGGCCTTGGCCACGTCCTTGCAGGTCAGGCACACCGGCACGCCCTTGCGCGCCTTCAAGGCCTGATCCACCCGCGCGCCGTACACCACCGCGGACTTCTGCTTCTGCCAGGCCAGCAGCGTTTCCGCCAGCATCGGGAAAGAAGGATCATCCTGCTTGTAATGATTGCGATAAGCGGTCAGCCACAGATTGCCGGCCGCGTCCTGATTCAGCAACACGGTCTGATAGGCCACCGTCACCGCGTCGCCGCGGGCGACGGTCTTGGACAGCAGCAAGGCGTCATCGTTTTTCATGCGCACGCAGCCATGGCTGCGGAAGCCCGGCACCGAACCCGGCGCATTGGTGCCATGGAAGCCCAGGCCCAGCTTGGCCTCGCCGAAACGGATGAACACCGGCCCCAGCGGGTTATTGGGCCCCGGCGGCACCACGGTCTGCACTTCCTTGCCGCTGCGGCGCATTTCTTCCTGGATGGAGCGCGGCACATGCCAGGCCGGCGCCTTGTAGATGCCGGTGATGTCGAAGCTGCCGATAGGCGTCTGGGTCAACATCTTGCCCACCGCCACCGGGTAGATCTTGGACAAGTGGCCGTCCTGGTACTGGAACAACCTGGCTTGCGGCAGATTGAGCACCAGATGCAGGCCAGCGGGGCTGACTTGCACATCGGGCTCGGGAATCACCGCCGCGCCGGCAACCGTCGCCGCGCCCAATCCCAGCACCCCAAACAGCCCAATACATCGCTTCAACATACCGCACCATATTTGAAATCACTATTGTTCGATTCTAACAGAAAGCGTGGAAAAGCAAGATTCTGACTATTACCAAACCTCGGCCCAAGCAATATTGTCCGACAATATTGTCGGTTTTACGTCAGCACGGCCGGCTTTGCCTCAAAGCGCCGGCCAATGCGCCAAGATCCAGGCCGCCGCGTACAGGCCGACGCCAAAGCTGGCGTGCGCCATCAGGCTGCGCCGGCGCGTCACCCAGGGTTGCGGCGTCTTCGCGGCGCAGAAGCCCGCTCCCATCGCCGGCTGCATCAGCAAGAACGGCGCCGCCACGCTGGCAAGGCCGAACAATAGCGCCGGTCCCGGCGTCGGCTCCCGCCACCAGGCCGCGCCGCAGACCGCCAACAATAACAAAGCGAACACCACGCCAATCAGATAATGCGCGAGCCAACCCAGCGCCCGTTCGCCGCGCACCGGCTCGGCGCGGGCAATGCCTTGGTGGCGGAAGCAGCCCCGCCGCCAATGCCCTATCCAGCGCCCCACCAGCGCATAATCCAGCGATGGCTCGCCAAAGCCCCGTCGCAGCAGCCATGCCCACGCGTCCATCACCGCCGTGGCGCCGACGCCCACCAGCGCGCCGCGCGCCAGCCATTCCACTATCGCATCCATGCTCTCTCCTCGCAGAACCATTCAGTGTCCGCCGCAAGCCGCTGAGCACGAGCAGGCGCAGACAAAATCCAGTCAATAGACTATCATTAAATAGATTGATTGAATGATATTTTGAAAGCCGCTCATGCCCACCGCCGCCCCGCCCGCTCCGGAACGCTTCGCCGATCTGGCCGAATTGGCCCGTACCCTGAGTCATGCCCACCGCCTGCTGTTGCTGGAACACGTCGCCCAGGGCGAACGCCCGGTTGAGCGGCTGGCCGAATTGGCCGGCCTGTCCATCGCCAACGCCTCGCAACACCTGCAACACCTGAAACGATCCGGACTGGTGTTGTCGCGCCGCGACGGCAAGCATGTGTTGTACCGGCTGGGCGACGGCCCCATTCTGGCCGTGCTGGACGCGCTGCGCCGTCAGGCCGAGCACCAACGCGGCGCCATCCGCGCGCTGCTGAACGATGCCGCGGCGCGGCCCGAGGCGCTGGACGGCGTGACGCTGGACGAACTGCTGCGGCGGCTGAACGACGGCGACCTCATCTTGCTGGACGTGCGCCCGGCGGACGAGTACGCGGCCGGCCATTTGCCCGGCGCGCTCAATCTGCCGCCGGAGCTGCTGGAACACGGTCTGGAGCAGCTGCGCGCCGGCGCCGAAATCATCGCTTACTGCCGCGGCCCCTACTGCGTGCTGTCCACCCAGGCGGTGGCGGCGCTGCGCGCGCGCGGCCTGAACGCCAGGCGGCTGGACAGCGGCTTTCCGCAATGGAAGGCGGCCGGGCTGGAGGTCGAAGTCGGCGCCGCCGCCGCCGTCGGCAAAAAACCCCTGCGCGCCGCCGGATAATTTGAGAAAATTACCGCTTTCCGATTGATTTTCCACGCAACACCATGACGCACAAACAGACTATCGCCCAGGTCGAATCGCTGGATCACGAAGGCCGGGGGGTCGCCCACGTAGACGGCAAGACCATCTTCATCGATGGCGCGCTGCCGTACGAAACCGTGGTCTATAGCGCCTACCGCAAGAAGTCGTCCTACGAAAACGCCAACACCAGCCAGGTGCTGAAGGAAAGCTTCCTGCGCACACAGCCGCGCTGTCCGCATTACGGCACCTGCGGCGGCTGTTCGATGCAGCATGTGGAGTTCAGCGCCCAGGTGGCGGTCAAGCAAAGAGTGCTGGAAGACAATCTGGCCCGCATCGGCCGGGTCAAGCCGCAGCAAGTGCTGACCCCGATCGCCGGCCCGGCCTGGCATTACCGCCATCGCGCGCGGATGTCGGCGCGGCTGGTGGAGAAAAAAGGCGGCGTGCTGGTGGGCTTCCACGAGAAGCGCTCCACCTACATCACCGATATGAGCGAATGCCATATCCTGCCGCGCCATATCTCGGACCTGATCGTGCCGCTGCGCGAGATGATCTACAAGCTGTCGATCAACAATCGCATGCCCCAGGTGGAGCTGGCGGTGGGCGATAAGGTGGACATCCTGGTGTTCCGCAATATGGAAGCCATCAACGATGCCGACCACGCCGTGCTGCGCGCCTTCTCCGACACCCATGGCAGCCAGGCGCGGCCGCTGCAGATCTGGCTGCAACCCAAGGGTCCGGACACCTGTTATCCGATCTACCCGCTGGACGCGCCCAAGCTGACTTACAGCCTGCCGGAATACCGCGTGGAGATGCCCTACTACCCCACCGAGTTCACCCAGGTGAACCCTGAAATCAACGCGGTGATGGTGTCGCGCGCGCTGAAATTCCTGGACCCACAGCCGGGCGAGCGCATCGCCGACATGTTCTGCGGCATCGGCAACTTCACCCTGCCCATCGCCCGCTCCGGTGCCAAGGTTCACGGCATGGAAGGCAGCCAGGCCCTGGTCAAGCGCGCGGTGGAAAACGCCACCCACAACGGCCTGCAGGACAAGGTCAGCTATGAAATGGCCAATCTGTTCGAAGTCACCGAGGAATCCTTCGCCGCGCTCGGTCGCTTCGACAAGATGCTGGTGGACCCGCCACGCGACGGCGCGGTGCAGCTGCTGAAAGCCATCACCGAGGACACCGCGCCCAAGCGCATCGTCTACGTGTCCTGTAACCCGGCCACGCTGGCGCGCGACGCCAATGTGCTGGTGCACACCAAGGGCTACACGCTGAAAACGGCCGGCATCATCAATATGTTCCCGCACACCGCCCACGTGGAATCGGTGGCCTGGTTCGAAAAGACCGGCCCGTGCAAGAGCCGCAGCGAAATCGCCGTGATCGAAGCCGCCGAGGAAGCCGAGCGCGAAGCGATCAAGGCCGCCCAGCGCGCCGAGGCGGCGGCGGAAGCCGCCAAGAAGGAGCAGGAACTGGCGGAAAAGGCAGCCGCCAAGCAAGCGCGCCGCGATTATTATTTCGCCGAGCAAGCCCGCCGCGAAGCGGAACAGCAAGCGCAATAAACCCGCATGCGACAAGCCTCCGGCCGCGGCCGGGGGCTTTATTTTTGCCGGCGGGCAATGCAGCTTGTTTGACCAAAACGGGTAGTCGGCAACGACGGATTGGCGCACAGTGAGGCGCTAATGCTTTTTACATGGAATAGCGCATCTCTTCATGTCAAAATTCACCGGTTAAACCGATAACGAGATCGCAAGCACACACAGCGGGCCCGCCCGCCAACATCGCCGCTCCTGCCTGAAGGACGGCCCATCAAGGCAATAGATATGCACATACTTCAATTCGTCTTCGGACTGCTGGTGGTCTTCCTGCTGACCCAATTGGTGGCGCGCGACCGCAAGAACATCAAGATCCGCTACGTGCTGCAACTGATCGTGGTGGAAATGGCGCTGGCCTACTTCCTGCTGCACTCCAGCTACGGCCTGACCCTGGTCGGCGGCGTGGCCGGCGTGTTCGACAAATTGATGAGCTATGCCGGCGAAGGCACCAACTTCGTGTTCGGCGGCCTGCTCAATCAGGGCGAGTTCAGCTTCTTCCTCAAGGTGCTGATGCCCATCGTCTACATCTCGGTGTTGATCGGCATCCTGCAGCACATCCGCGTGCTGCCCTGGGTGATACGCGGCATAGGCTGGGTGCTGGCCAAGATCAGCGGCATGGGCAAGATCGAGTCCTTCAACGCCGTCGGCTCGATGATCGTCGGCCAGTCCGAGAACTTCATCGCCTACAAGAACATCATCGGCAGCTTCTCGGAAAAGCGCATGTACACGCTGGCCGCCACCGCGATGTCCACGGTGTCGATGTCCATCGTCGGCTCTTACATGCAGATCATCCAGCCGCGTTTCGTGGTCACCGCGCTGATCCTCAACCTGTTCAGCACCTTCATCATCCTGTCGCTGATCAACCCCTACGACGCCAGCCAGGACGACGATGAATTGATCAGCGCCGAGGCCGCCCACCGCATGTCCTTCTTCGAAATGCTGGGCGATTACATCATGGCCGGCTTCAAGATCGCCGTGATCGTCGGCGCGATGCTGATCGGCTTCATCGCGCTGATCACCACCGTCAACCACATCTTCGACGCCATCTTCGGCGTCAACTTCCAGTACGTGCTGGGCTATGTGTTCTACCCCTTCGCCTGGCTGATGGGCATCCCGGCCGCCGACATCATGCCGGCCAGCAGCATCATGGCCACCAAACTGGTGACCAATGAATTCGTGGCGATGATGGAACTGAAAAAGCTCACCGCCCAGCTGTCGGAATACACCATAGGCGTGATCTCCATCTTCCTGGTGTCCTTCGCCAACTTCAGTTCCATCGGCATCATCGCCGGCGCGGTCAAGGGCCTGGACGAGGAACGCGGCAATATGGTGTCCCGTTTCGGCCTGAAACTGGTGTACGGCTCCACCCTGGTCAGCATTCTGTCGGCGCTGATCGGCGGTTTGGTGCTGTAAGCCAGCCCCCCCTCCGCCAACAGGCCCGGCCCATGCCGGGCCTGTTTCATTTCCCGCCTCAAGCCACCTTGTCGAGGAAAATCAGCTTGATCGGCTCAGCCAGCAATTCATCGAAGCGCTTTTCGATAGCCTGGAAATAAGGCGCGGCCAAGTGCTCGTCCAGCGCGGAGCGGCTGACGAAGGCTTCCCGCATGTAAAAACTGCCCGGTTCGTCCGTGAGTTCGAACAAGGTGTAATCGAGGTTGCCCGCCTCGCGGCGCGTGGGCTCGACCAAGGCGGTCAAGGCCTCGCGCAAGGCCTCGCGCTGGCCGGGCTTGGCCTTGAGCACGGCGATGCTGGTCAGGGGTAATGTCGTCATGATGCGGTTCTCCGTTCTTAGAGCCTGTTCAAAGTCTGCTGCGCTTCGGCGATACGGCGTTGAAACCGAGCTCAAAATGCTCATGTACCGCTTGTACATTCCGCTTTCTCGCTCGTTTTCGCCTTGTCTCGCTCTTGCTCGCGAGACTTTGAACAGGCTCTTGGGATGATGATGCGGCGGCCGCGCGCTGGCCTACGCCTCCAACCGTCAGTATGAAGACGCCGCTCATCAGCAAACAGGCCGTCCGCGCGCAGACTCTTTCAATCCGGGTTTGAAAACGCCACGCAACTGGGCAATAAAAAACCCGGCGCCAGCCGGGTTCTTCCATCCAGTGTCTCCCGCCCTCACACCTTGGGCCAGGCGATGGGCCGATAATCCGGCAATCCATCCTTGAACGGCGGAATCCGCTCGCCCTCCATCAAGGGGCGCACATAGTCGAGGAAGGCCGGCGTCACGCTGAAGCCGTCGGCGCCGATGAATTCCGGCGGCAAGCGCTTCTCCTGATCGCCCACCTCCGATAGCGGCACCTCCACCACGTCCCAGCAATAGGGATGGTCCTGAATGCGCTTGATGCCGGCCATCACGCCGCTCTTGCCGGCCAGCAGCCATTCCACCGCCCGCTCGCCCATGATGTAGGCCTGGCGCACATCCATGCTGGAACCCAGATGGCCGCCGGCGCGCTGCAGATAATCCACCTGCGCCACGTGCGCGGAAATGCCGCGCTCGCGCAGCAGCAGTTGAGCGATCCAGTGGCCGGCGCCGCCCAGTTGTTCATGGCCGTAGACCTCGGACTTCTTGGCCTCGGCGACGAAGCGGCCGTCGGCGTCGGTGATGCCCTCCGCCACCGCGATCGCGCACTGGCCGAAACGCGCCAGCCTGTCGTCCACCGCGGCGAGGAAGCGCTCGGCGTCGAAAGCCACTTCCGGCAACAGCAGCAAGTGCGGCGCTTCGCGCTCATTGCGCGCCGCCGCCGCGCAGGCCGCCGCCAACCAGCCGGTATGGCGGCCCATGGTTTCCATGATGAAGACCCGGCCCCAGCCCATGCTGGTCATGTCCAGGCCCACCTCGCGCATCGCGCTGGCCAGGAACTTGGCGGAGGAACCGTAGCCGGGGCTGTTGTCGGTGCCCACCAGGTCGTTGTCTATGGTCTTGGGAATGCCCACCACCTTGAGCGGATAACCCATGTGGCGCTCGAACTCCGCCAAGCGCTCGGCGCAGCCCAGCGAACCGTTGCCGCCGTTGACCAGCAGATAATGGATATCGTGCCGGGCCAGTACCTCGCGCAGCCGCCGCCAGTCGTCGCCGGCCTCGGCGAAGCTGCCTATCATGCGCCGGCTGACGCCAAAGCTGCCGCCCGGCATGAAGGCGAGCTGGGCGATGGCCTCGTCCGACACCGCGTCGATATCGCATAGCCGACCGTCGAGCAGGCCGGCCAGGCCGTCGAAAGCGCCGTACATCGACAGGCCGCGCTGGCGCGCGGTTTCTATCGCGCCCTGCGCGGAAGCGTTCAACACCGCAGTCGGACCGCCCGACTGCAAATATACGGCACGGGGTTTGGACATCATCGCCACCTGGAGAAATGGAGAATCAAACGGCGCGGCGCGCGGCCGAGCCGGGAATACCACAAACATACCACTGGCCGAAAAGCCCCCTCAAGCCACAGATGTCGCTCAAACCCGATTTCCTTGACCGGCGGCAAACCCCGCTGCAAGTTGCCGCCGCGCTACAAGCTACCACCTGCCGCCTCTTAGAACCTGTTCAAAGTCTGCTGCGCTTCGGCGATACGGCGTTGAAACCAAGCTCAAAATGCTCATGTACCACGTGTACATTCCGCTTTTTCGCTCGTTTTCGCCTTGTCTCGCCCTTGCTCGCGAGACTTTGAACAGGCTCTTAATCCCAACGCGGGCTGAATTCCGGAGCGGCCAGCCGCTCGCCCCGCTCCAGGCCGGCGATGGCGTCCATCTCCGCCTCGCTCAAGCGCAACGCCGCCGCCTGCAGATTGGCGGCCAGATTGGCGCGCCGGGTGGACGACGGGATCACCGCCACCTCCTGCTGCAACAGCCAGGCCAAGGCCAGCTGCGCCGGACTGGCCCGATGCCGCGCGGCGATTTCGCGCAATAGCGGCTCGTCCATCACCTTGCCGTAGGCCAGAGGCATATAGGCGGTGACCGGCACGCCCTGCTCGCGGCAGAAGGCCAGCAGCTTGCGGTTCTGCAAAAAGGGATGCACTTCCACCTGCTGATTGGCGATCTCGCCCGGCCCCACCGCCGCCAGCGCCTGGCGCAGATGGGCGATGGTGAAATTGGACACGCCTATCCGCCTCGTCAGCCCCTGCTGCTTGGCCAGGGCCAAGGCTTCCATATATTCCGCCACCGGCAGTTCGTCGCCGGGCGACGGCCAATGGATCAGCGTCATGTCCACCTGCTCCACGCCCAGCAGATCCAGGCTGCGGCGCAGGCTGTCGGCCAATTTTTCCCGCCCCAGGTTCTCGGTCCAGATCTTGGTGGTGAGAAACACCTGCTCGCGCGGCAATCCGCTCTGGCGCAGCGCCTGCCCCACCTCGGCCTCGTTGCCGTAAATCTGCGCGGTGTCGATGTGGCGGTAGCCCAACTCCAGCCCGGTCAAAACCGAGTCCACCACTTGTTGCCCTTGCAGGCGGAAGGTTCCCAAACCTATTTTTGGCATATCCATGATTAAACATCCTTTCAGTTACGCGCCCTGCGGCGCTTTATTGCCATCATCCTGCGCCGGCGATCAAACCGCTTGCGAACACATGGTCGGCGCGCGCGCCGCGCGGCGGTCCAACACGCCGGACCAGGTGGTCAAGCCCAGGGCCGCCAACACCACCAAGGCGCCTATCCACGGCGTGGCCAACAGACCCAGCTCCGCCACCACCCAGCCGCCGGCCCAGGCGCCGCCGGCGATGCCGACATTGAAGGCGGCGATGTTCAGGCCGGAGGCCACGTTCACCGCCTGCGGCGCGTCGCGTTCCGCCTGCCGCACCACATAGAGCTGCAGACCGGCCACATTGCCGAAAGCCACCGCGCCCCAGGCCAGCACCGTGACCAGCACCCACGCCGGCGACGGCGCGGTGAAGCTCAGCGCCAGCAATACCAGCGCCAACAAGCCGAAGATCAGTTGCAAGGCTCGCACCGGCCCCTTGCGGTCCGCCAGCCGGCCGCCCCAGATATTGCCCACTGCCACCGACACGCCGTACACCAGCATCACCAGCCCCACCCGCGACGGCGCGAAACCGCTGACTTGTTCCAGAATGGGCGCCAGATAGGTGAAGGCGATGAAAGAACCGCCGTAGCCCAAGGCCGTCATCGCGTAGACCAGCAATAGCCGCGGCCGCTTCAGCACCGCCAGCTGCGCGGCCAGCGAGGCCGGCGGCGGCTGCGGAATATC
Source organism: Chromobacterium sp. (assembly GCF_041912965.1). Taxonomy (NCBI): domain Bacteria; kingdom Pseudomonadati; phylum Pseudomonadota; class Betaproteobacteria; order Neisseriales; family Chromobacteriaceae; genus Chromobacterium; species Chromobacterium sp. The sequence goes on from NZ_JAYSGF010000003.1 coordinate 89,632, forward strand.
CCTGGGTACCAACAACAGGCTACCGATGAAGGCCAGCACGCCCAGCAGCGACACCGCCAGGAAGGTGGCCTGCCAGCCCAGGGTCTGGCCGATGAAGGTGCCCAATGGCACCCCGGTCACCAAGGCCACCGTCAGACCGCTGAACATCAGCGCGATGGCGCTGGCCGCCTTGTCCTTGCTGACCAGGCCGGTGGCGATGGTGGAGCCTATGGAAAAGAACACCCCGTGCGCCAGGCCGGTCAGCACCCGCGCCGCCATCAGCGCCTGGTAGCCCGGTGCCTGCCAGGCCACCAGATTGCCCAGCGTGAACAAGGCCATCAGCCCCAGCAGCAGGGGCTTGCGCGGCACGCGGCCGGTCAGCGCGGTCAACAGCGGCGCGCCCACCGCCACGCCCAAGGCGTAAAGACTGACCAGCAGACCGGCGGACGGTAGCGACACCCCCAGGCTGGCGGCGACGGTGGGAATCAGGCCCACGATGACGAACTCGGTGGTGCCAATGGCGAAGGCGCTCAAGGTCAGCGCCCATAAGGCAAGCGGCATGGTGTTCTCCCAAAGAAAAGCCGGATCGGCCCGCTCACGCGGACCCAGCGAATAGGGCCGCATTCTGCGCGCTTGCCAGCCGCGGAAAAATCCGCTTCACTGACAATAACTTTTGACTTGGAATCAACAATGCTACCAATGGAAGCGCTGATTGCGTTTGTCTCAGTCATAGACGCCGGCTCCTTCTCCGCCGCCGCGGAACGCCTGGGTCAGACCCCGTCCGGCATCAGCCGCAGTGTCAGCCGGCTGGAAAAACAGCTGGGCGTGGCGCTGATCACCCGCACCACCCGCCGGCTGGACCTGACCGCCGAAGGCCGCTGGCTGCTGGAGCGCGCGCGCCATATCCTGGCCGAGCTACGGGACACCGAGACCCAACTCGCCGCCAGCCTGGCCCAGCCCAGCGGCCTGCTGCGCGTCAACGCCGCCACCCCCATCCTCACCCGGCTGATCGCGCCGCTGACGGCCGGCTTTCTGGAACGCTACCCGCAGGTGCGGCTGGAGCTGACCGGCGCGGAAGGCATCGTCGACCTGATCGAAGAACGCGCCGACGTCGCCATCCGCGTCGGCATGGGCGCGCTGGCGGACTCCAGCCTCAATGCCCGCCGCCTGGGCGACAGCCGCGTCCGCCTGGTGGCCGCGCCGGACTATCTGAGCCGCCACGGCGCGCCGGATAGCGTGGACGCGCTGGCGCGGCACCGGCTGCTGGGCTTCACCGCGCCGGAAACGCTCAATCTATGGCCGCTGCGCCACCGCGGCGGCAATGGGCTGGCGATCCAGCCGACGCTGACCGCCTCCAGCGGCGAAACCCTGCTGCACCTGGCCTTGCACGGCGCCGGCATCGCCTGTCTCAACGACCTGCTCACCTCAGAAGATCTGCGCAGCGGCCGCTTGCTGCCGGTGCTGGACGCCATCAGCCTGCCGTGGAGCCAGACCATCTGGGCGGTGTTCTACAAGCAAGGCGCGCTGGCGCCGCGTGTCAGCGCCTGGGTGGACTACCTGGCGCAGGAGCTGGGCCAACGCTTGAGCCGGCCGTTGTTTGCGCAAGAAAATGCACCATCATCATGATATTCAGGAACTGAATTAATTTTTTACTTACAAAAACATGGAGATAGACCACTTTCAGGCCCTTCGGCCTCCCGCTTGCGCCATGAGCACCCTGCCGCCCAAACTCAGCGCCGCCATAGACGGCGTGCCGATGGAATACCTGCTCGCCGGCAGCGGCGCGCCGCCCATCGTGCTGATCAACGACGCCGGCGCTCCGCTGGAAGGCTGGTACAAGATGCTGCCCGCGCTCGCCGCGCTCGGCACCGTGTTCGCCTACAACCGCTGCGGCATAGGCAATAGCGGTAGCGCGCGCGAGGCGCAGACCGGCGCGGCGATGATGGAAACCCTGCGCGCGCTGCTGTTCAAGGCGGACCTGGCTCCGCCCTATGTGCTGGTGGCCCACGCGCTGGGCGGCTTGATCGCCAATCTGTTCGCCCGCAGCTACGCCGGCGAAGTGGCCGCCGTGGTGTGGCTGGACGCCAGCGCGCCGGAGGAGATGGACGCGCGCCAGGCGCGGCAAGGCCGACTGAGCCAATGGCTGCGTCGGGCCTTGGACCTGGCCCAGGACAGGGACACCCTGAACGAAACCGGCCAGCTGAGCCGCAGCGTGGAGCAGATCGCCGAGGCGCCGCCGTTTCCCGACATCCCGCTGACCCTGCTGTGCGCCGCGCCGCCGATGCTGCCTTGGCTGACGTCCCAAGCGGAGTTGGACGCTCGCGTCGCCGGCCAACGTCGGCTGGCGGCGCTGTCGCCGCGCGGCTGCCGCGTCGTCACCGCCGGCAGCGGCCATTTCCCCCAATTATCCGAGCCGGAGCTGGCGCTCGCCGCGGTGCGCGACGCGCTGGCGGCGATAAGCCGGCGCTAGGAGTCGGCACCTATGCTCGCGAGCAAGCGCGACCGGGGGCAAAACGGCGTGGCAGCCACCACATCGCTATTTCGCGGCGGCGCACGGATGAGGTTTCACACAGTCGGGCGCATCACAGCCGTTTGAAGTAATAGGCGGTGGGATGCAGGCGGCCGTCCGGGCTGGCGGCGTAATCCGGAATCTCGCCGCTTTTGCGCCAACCCAGCTTGCGGTAAACCTCCTCCGCGCCGGAACCGGCCTCGGTGTCCAGCACCAGCAGGCGGATGCCCTGTTTATGTGCATGATCTTCCAGTACCGCCATCAATTGGCGCGCCACGCCGCGGCCGCGGCGGGCGGAATGCACCAAGAGCTTCTGCACCTCGGCGCGGTGGCGGCCGTTGCCGCGCTGGCAAGGCGCCAACTGCACGCAGCCCAGCAGTTCCTCGCCCTCTTCCGCCAGCCATAGTTGCAATCCCGGCCCCAACAGCGCGTCCACCTGCGCCCAGTAGGCGGCGGCCTCCGCCAGCGGCAAGGGCGCGAGGAAGCCCACCGAGGCGCCGCCGGCCACACTATCGGCCAACAGCGCGCTCAAGCGCGAATAATCGCCGGCCGCCAGCGCCGGCGCGAGTCTGATGCGCATCATCTTGTTCTCCCCATGGATCATGGGACAGGATCAAGCAGTTTTCATGCCGGCCGCGACGGCTGGCTCACATGCGCTGAAACAGATGGGCGTAGCTGCGGCTGACTTCCAGCGGCTCGGGGTAGCCGCGCAACTGCAGCATGAGGCCGCGCTGGCCGTCATCGCGCTTGATCTGTTCGATGGCGTCCACCCGCACCAGGGTGGAGCGGTGGATCTGCCAGAACTCGTCCGGGTCCAGCGCCTGCAACAGTTCCTTGATCGGCATCCGGATCAAGGCTTCGCAAGCGGCGGTCTGCACCCGGGTGTATTTTTCATCGGACTGGAAGAACAGCACCTCGCCGGTGCTGATCATGCGCAGGCTGTTGCCTACCGAGGCCTTGATCCAGCGCAGATAATCCGGCCGCGCCAATTGGCGGCTCAGTTGTTGCAAGGATGCCTGCCAATGCGACGGCAGCGTCAGCTGCCGCTGCTCCCAGCGCTGGCGCGTGCGCAACAGCCGCTCGTCCTCCACCGGCTTGAGCAGATAGTCCACCGCGCCTTCCTCGAAGGCCTTGATCGCGTACTGGTCGTAGGCGGTGACGAACACCACCGGGCACAGGCCGTCTATCTCCATCGCCGCGGCGATGCCGTTCTGCACCGGCATGGTGATGTCCAGGAAGGCCAGGTCCGGGCTATGTTCGCGCACCAATTCCACCGCCTCGGCGCCGTCGTGGGCCTCGGCCACTATCCTCAACTCCGGCCATACCCGCTGCAAGGCCATGCGCAGTTGCTCGCGCATCAGGCGCTCGTCGTCGGCGATCACCGCGCTCAGTTTGCTCATTAATGCAGTCCTCTTCCAGGCCGGCCGCTCACACCAGCGCGAACGGCAGGCCTATGGTGGCGCGGGTGCCGCCTGCCGGCAACACTTCCAGCAGCAGTTGCGCGCGTTCGCCATGCAGCATGGCCAGGCGCTCGCGGATATTGCTCAGGCCCATGCCCTGCCCCGGCTGCTCGGGAAAGCCGACGCCGCTGTCGCTGACCGCCACCCTAAGCTCGCCGGCCAGCACCTTGGCGTCGATGAGGATCTCGCCGCCCTCGGCCTTGGGCTCCAGGCCGTGCTTGATCGCGTTTTCCACCAGGGTTTGCAGCATCATCACCGGAAAGCGCGCGTCCAACAGCGACTCCGGCACCTCCAGCCGCACCCGCAGCCGGTCTTCCATCCGCAGTTGCATGATGTCGAGATAAGCGCGCGACAACTCCAGCTGCTGGCCCAGGCTGGTTTCCGCCGGGGACTCCCGCCACTCAGGCAGCGAGGAGCGCAGGTAGCGGATCAGCGCCTTTTGCATCAGCAAGGCGCGCTCCGGCGCGGTTTCCATCAGCTGACACACCGAGGACAAGGTGTTGAACAGGAAGTGCGGCTCGATTTGCGCTTGCAACGCCCCCATCCGCGCCTCCGCCAACTGGCGTTGCAGCGCCTCTACCTCGGCCAGTTCCTCCGCCTGCTGGCTGCGCTCCACCGCCGCGTCGGCGCGCTGTTCCGCCCGACGCTTGCCGCCGGCCACGATCTTGACGATGCAGACGGCCACGCCCAGGAAGAAGGCCAGCACCGGCACCCCGATGATGCCGCCCATGATCAGGCCCAGGAAGCAGATCAGCAGCAGCCGCCCCCAGCCGACGACGGCCAGCCAGTCGAAAAACAACCACCAGTAGATGGAAGCCTTGTGGCTGACGAGGTCAATGCCCGCCAGCGCCTCCGCATGTTTTTGCCTATCCATGATACGCCCCCCGGTCTTGCTTCATTTCTTCCTCGGTCCGCTCGGTCAGCGCCGCCGGCCGCGACGGCTTCGACGCGACGCAAGCCTTCACCAGGAAGGACATCAGTATCAAAAAAACCACCGCGCCGCTCAAGGCCAGCACGCCGCTCAAAACCAAGGCCAGCAGCGAGATCAGCGCCAGCCGCCCCCAGCCGAGGCCGGCCAGCCAGTCTACATAAAGCCGCCAGTAAATGGCGATCTTGTGTTTGGCGCCGTTCAATCCGTCCAGGGCTTCCGCGTGTTTTTTCCGGTCCATGTCTAACTCCTCGTGATGTGTCGTGCTTGACGCTGCTCACTGTAGTCAGCGCCAAACACCACCGACAGCGACTTGCGACGAAGCGCGCAAGGCGATGGACAAAGCGGCGAAACACGCGACGAACGGGCGGCGTTTAAACGCCGCCCATCCGGTTTACAAGCCCAGCGCCTGCTCCAGCATCCCCATCTCACGCCGCCATTCCCGCTGCAATTGCGGCTTTTGATGCTTGGGTTTGCGCGCCAGGTCGGCGCTCAGCAGCGCTTCCAGCTGGTACAAGCGCTCCAGCTGCCGCTCCGCGCCGCTTGGAGCGGACGCGCCGTCGGCCGCCGGCGGCTGATCGGCCACCGCCGCGACGGCTGGCGGGGTGAACAGCTGGGCGTAGGCGCTGGCGGCGTCCGGCCACTCGCGCAGCCGGCCGTCGCTGACCACCCAGAAGCGGTTGCACGATTGCTCGATCAGCTCGCGGTCGTGCGACACCAGCAGGAAGCCGCCGGCAAAGCCGGCCAGTTCCTCGGCCAGTTCGCGCTTGCCGTCCAGGTCCAGATGGTTGGTCGGCTCGTCCAGCCACAGCAGGTGGTAGCTGGCCAGCGACAGCGCCAGGAACAACAGCCGCGCGCGTTCGCCGCCGCTGAGAGTGGCCACGGTCTGAGCATGGCGCGCATAGGCGAAGCCGGCGGAAATCAGCGCCTGGCGCCGCTCCGCATCGCTCAGCGGCGCGAACGGATACAGCGCGTCCGGCAGCGTGGCCGCGTCGTCCAGCCGGCGCAGCGACTGATCGTAATAAGCAATGCGCGCCGCCGGGTGCGGCCGCCAGCCCACGCCGGCCTCGCCTTGCAGCCAGTCCCGCCAGCACTGGCGCAGCAAGGAGGACTTGCCGGCGCCGTTGGCGCCGAGCAAGGCCACCTTGTCGCCGCTGCGCAAGCTCAGTTCATCGGCCACGAATAGCGCCGGCAGGCCGGGCGCGGCGCGCACCTGCAAGCCTTCGAAAGCCTGCAGCCGGTCCGCCGCCAGCGGCTGGCCCTGCAGTCGCAAGCGCCACGGGCTGCCGCGACTGACGAAGGCTTGCTCCTCCTTCAGCCGCTCCACCCGCCTTTGCATGGACTTGGCCTGGCGCAGCAGTTTTTCATTGTCATGCTCGCGGCCCCAGATCGCCAGCCGCTTGCTGCTGGCGTTCAGGCGGTCTATCTCCTTCTGCTCGCCGGCATGGCGCGCGCGGGCGGCGGCATCGGCTTCCGCCAGCGCGGCCCGCGCCTGGCTGCATGGCTGCTCGAAGCGGTACAGGCGCTGATCGCGCAGGATCCAGCTGTGCGCGGTCACCGCGTCCAGCAGCCGCGCGTCGTGGGACACCAGGATGAAGCCGCCCTGCCAGCGGCGCAGGAAATCCTCCAGCCACAGCAGCGACGGCAGGTCCAGATGGTTGCTGGGCTCGTCCAGCAGCAGCAGATTGGGCTGACGCAGCACCGCGCGGCCCAGCAGCAGCCGGGTGTGCTGGCCGCCGCTGAGGCTGGCCACCGGGGTATCGGCCGCGGCCGCCAGTTCCAGTTCGTCCAGCAGGCTGTCCACCCGCCAGTGCTGCTCGGGCTGGCGGTCCACCGCCTCCAGCAGCGCCGCGCGCGCGCTCACCGCGGCCAATTGCGGCGGCAGATGCTGCTCCACGTATTGCAGACGGCACAGGCCGGCGTATTGCACCGCGCCGGCATTGGCTTCGCGCTGGCCGGCCAGCACGTCGAGCAGGCTGCTCTTGCCGCAGCCGTTATGGCCCAGCAGGCCGATGCGATCGCCCAGTTTTACGGTAAAGGAAAGGTCCTGGAACAGCGGGCCATGGCCGGCGTCCAGTTGCAGGGATTGCGCGGAAATCAGGGTTGTCATGCTCTTGCTCTCGTTTTTTCGGGACGTGATCGTCCCTGTCAACAGGAGCGCTGGCGACAACGTGAGAGTCGGGAAAGACTCGGCGAGTGAAACTCGAAGTGAAGAGTGGCTTTGCTCCGACCCGGTTATCGCAGCGCGATGGAACTCGGGCAAGAGCCGGCAAATGTGCCATACAAGCGAGCCAACATTTCTGGGCGCGCAAACTGAACCATATAACCTCCTTTCTCTCGTTTTGCGGGCGGGGCTTGAATCCGTATCAAAGCCGGCGTGTCCGCGTCGTCGCCGTCTCGCCAAGAGGAGACGGCCTCTCTTTATCCATGGTGGATGCAGGCTGGCAGTGTAAACCATGCGCGCCGCCGCGCGCCAGCCGCCCTTCTGTGTCCGCGCCCCGTTTTCCCGCAATGCGGGAATGGCAAACAAAAATAGGCAATGAATTACCGCCAGGTGGGAAACCGGGCTTTTTAGCGGCGGTCGCAATAGATAAGGTTAGAAAATCCTAATAAGGACCGGACATGCCCATTCTCAGCTCTTCTTCCGATCGCCTGTTGCAAACCCTGCAGCTGGTGGCGGCCTCGCCTCAGCCGCTGAGAGCCAAGGACATGGCGCAGCAGCTGGCCTTGCCGCCGTCCACGCTGTACCGCCAGCTGACTCACTTGAGCCAGTGGGGCCTGCTGCAAGCGGGCGCGGACGGCGCCTACCACGCCGGCCCGCTGGGCCTGCAACTGGCGATGGGCTTTCAGCGGCACAACACGCTGGCGGCGCAGGCGCGCCCGGAAATGCAGCGGCTGGCGCGGCTGAGCAATGAAACCGTGGCCTTGATGGTGGCCACCCGTCAGCAGGTGATCTGCATCGAGATGATGGAAAGCCAGCAGGCGCTGCGCTGCGCCTTCGCCGCCGGCAAGGGCCAGCCGCTGGCGCGCGGCGCGTCGGCACTGGCCTTGCTGGCCTTCATGCCGGCCGCGCACAGCCAGGCCACCCTGGACAGCATGCTGCCGCCGCAGGAACACGAGGCCCTGCGCCAGACCCTGGCCGAGGTGCGCCGCCAGGGCTACGCCACCAGCGACAGCGCCATCGATGCCGGCATCTGGGGCGTCAGCGCCCCCTTGCTGCAGGGGCGGCGCAAACTGCTGGGCGCCTTGACCTTGATGGCGCCTTCCGGCCGCGCCCAACGCCGCGCCCTGCTGGTCGAGCAAACCCGCCAGGCCGCGCGCAATATCAGCGCTTACCTGGGCTGCGATTGAGCGGCCCCGAACCGAAAGACCAAGCATGACGCTACACACACCTCCCGCGGCCTGGAGCGGCCGCATCGACGCCGAGGGCGAACTGGCGCGTCGCTGGCATCAACGCATCCGCCCATGGCAGCCCGGCGTCGCCGCCGGCTTCGCCCTGCTGGGCTTTGCCTGCGACGCCGGCGTGCGCCGCAACCAGGGCCGCCCGGGCGCGGCGGCCGCGCCGCGCGCCATCCGCCGCGCGCTGGCCAACCTGGCCTGGCATCAGCCGCAAGCCGCCTACGACGCCGGCGACGTGCATTGCCGCGACGACGAACTGGAAGCCGCCCAGGCCGAACTGGGCCGGCAAGTGGCCGGCCTGCTGGACGACGGCCAGTTTCCCATCGTGCTCGGCGGCGGTCACGAAGTGGCTTACGGCAGCTTCCTCGGCCTGGCCCGACACCTGGAAACCGCCGGCCGCGCGCCGCGCGTCGGCATCATCAATATCGACGCCCACCTGGACCTGCGCCAAAGTCCGCTCGCCTCCTCCGGCACCCCCTTCGCCCAGATCGCCGCCGACTGCGAGCGGCGCGGCTGGCCGTTCCACTATCTGTGCGCCGGCGTGGCGGAAACCGCCAATACCGCCGCGCTGTTCGCCACCGCCAGACAACTCGACGCCCAGATGCTGTTCGACGAGGAACTGCAACCCTGGCGGCTGGAACAGCCCTTGCAGCGGCTGCGCGACTTCATCGAACCCTGCGATTGCCTGTACCTGACCATGGACCTGGACGCGCTGCCGGCATCGCAAGCGCCCGGCGTCAGCGCGCCGGCGGCGCTGGGCGTGCCGCTGGCGACGCTGGAAGCGTTGATCGACATCCTCCGCGCCAGCGGCAAGCTGCGGCTGGCTGATATCGCGGAACTGAACCCGGAGCTGGATCAGGACCAACTGACCGCGCGGACCGCGGCGCGGCTGATACACCGGCTGACACGACCACTCTGAGAACCTGTTCAAGGCCTCGCGCTAACGTGAGGCCAAACGGAACAAGCCGCGACACAGCGGCAAGCCGCACTTTTGCAAAGGAGAAACCATGCAGCAATGGAAACTGGATTTGATCGCCACCACCGCGCTGGCGGTGCTGGCCCTGCTGGCCGGCTACCGGCTCAAGCGTCATGTGCGCTTCTTCGAGCGCTTCTGCATCCCCGCGCCGGTGATAGGCGGCTTCGCCGTCTCCATCGCCGTCCTGCTGCTGCGCGAGAGCGGCGTCGCCGCGGTCAGCTTCGACACCACGCTGCAAACCCCGTTCATGGTGGCCTTCTTCACCACCGTGGGCATAGGCGGCAGCCTGGCGCTGCTGCGCACCGGCGGCAGCACCCTGTTGATCTACCTGGGCATCTGTTGGGCGCTGGCGGTATTCCAGAACGTGTTCGGCGCCGGCGCGGCGGCCATGTTCGGACTGGACCCTACGCTGGGCGTGATGGCGGGCGGGGTGTCGCTGGAAGGCGGCCACGGCGCGGCGGCGGCCTTCGGCCCGATGGCGGAGCAACTGGGCACCCGCGGCGCCACCGCGGTGGCGCTGGCCTCCGCCACCTTCGGCCTGATCGCCGGCGGCGTGCTGGGCGGGCCGCTGGCCAGCTGGCTGATCCGCCGTCACCAGCTGCCGATCCAGGCCGAAGCCGGCACAACGCCGGCGCCCGCCTATCACGATCACGAGGCCAGCGTCACCGTGAACAGCGATTCGCTGATCGCGTCCATGGGCCTGGTGCTGGCCTTGATGACCGCCGGCATGCTGATCGCCGGCCAGGTGCAACAACATTGGGACTTCGTGCTGCCCGCCTATGTCGGCGCCATGTTCGCCGCCATCGTGTTCCGCAATCTGAACGACCGCGCGCGACTGATCCGGCTCAATAGCGCCGCCATCGACGCCATCGCCGACATCTCGCTGGGCGTGTTCCTGACCATGGCGATGATGAGCTTGAAGATCTGGGAGCTGTACGATCTGGCGCTGCCGCTCTTGGGCGTGCTGTCCTTGCAGGTGATCGCGCTGACGGCGATCAGCGTCTTCATCGCCTTCCGTCTGCTGGGCAAGAACTACGACGCGGCGGTGATGTGCGCCGGCCTGATGGGCCACGGCCTGGGCGCCACGCCCAACGCGGTAGCCAATATGAGCGCGGTGTGCCAGAAACACGGCGCCACCTCGTACAAGGCTTTCCTGATCATCCCGCTGTGCGGCGCGGTGCTGATAGACTTGGTGGCGATTCCCTTCCACGCCTGGATCATCAACTACCTGCACTAAGGCCCGCCATGACGCTCATCCGCCTGCAAGACTGCCCGCCCAGCCCATGGAAAAATGGCGGCGGCAGCACCCGCCAGCTATTGATCGCCCCGGCCGACGCCGGCCTGGACGATTTCGACTACCGCGTCAGCCTGGCCAGCGTCGCCAGCGACGGGCCGTTCTCGCGCTTCGACGGCGTGGACCGGCAATTGCTGATCCTGCAAGGCGCGGGACTGGAGTTGCAACTGGAAGGCAGGGACAGCCTGCGGCTGACGCCGGGCGGCGCGCCGCTGGCCTTCGCCGGCGAGACCCCGGCGCAAAGCCGGCTGCTGGACGGCCCGCTGACCGATTTCAACGTGATGACGCGGCGCGGCCGCTACCGCTCGCGGCTGGACAAGCTGATGCTGGATGGCGCGCTGGAATTGGGCTCCAGCGCCGAACTGACCCTGCTGTTAACGCTGGAAGACGGCGCGCGGCTGTGGCAGGACGGACGGCCGCTGCCGCTGGCGGCCTGGGACGCTGCCCTGATCCGGCGCGGCGAGACGCTGCGGCTGCAGGCCGAGCGCCCACTGCCGCTGTGGCGGGTGGAACTGGAAACCGTCGGTCCGGCCTGAGCCGACCTATAATCACCTAGGCTGTTGAAATAGGCCAATTGGCTTTTTAACTCCTAAGGAGATTCCCATGGCATCAACTGTTTCCTATATCGAGATCGGCGCCGGAGACGCGGCCCCTGTCGGAGCTTTCTTCGCCGAACTGTTCGGCTGGAGCTTCCACCCGATGGGCACGGACGGAGGCGGCTGGTTTCAGGCCGGATCGATTAAAGCCGGCCTGCACGGGGGGGATGCCGCGCCCCGGATCGATCTCTTCTTCCAGGTGCCGGACCTGGCGGCCGCCGTTGAGCGCGTGCGGGCCCTGGGCGGCCAAATCGACGGCGGCATCGCGGAGGAGCCGGGCTTCGGCAAATTCGCGCAATGCCATGCGCCTGGCGGCCTGAGCTTTGGCCTGCATCAGCCCGAGTCGACATAAGCGAGCAGGCTCCACGCCAACGACGGGACCTCGGTCCGCCTTCGCTACAAGGCGCGGGCGGACCGCGCCCGCTTATTGCTGCCGCGTCACCCAGCTGCGCAGCGAGATGCCGCCGGGGATGCCGCTGCATTGCGGCGCCTCGGCGTCATGCATCAACTCGAAACGGCTGCCGGTCCAGGCCCAGGCGCTGCTGGCATTGCAATCGTTGAAGCCGCGGCCCTTGGAAAAACTGCTGAGCACGCCTTGATCGAACTCGGCGTTCATCTGGTATTCGGGCTCGCCGCCAGGCAGTTGGGCCAGCCGCGACTGATACGGCGGCTTGTCCTGGGCGATCCACACGCTGGAACCGCTCTGGTAAGCGCCGCGACCACATTCGCGCAGCACCAGCACTTGCTTGGCGCTCAAGCGATGCACGCTCACCGCCGGATGCTCCTCGTCCGGCATCTGCTCCCAACAATCACGCTCGCGCACCGCCTTCAGGATGGGCGCCGCCAGAGCATCATCGCCGGGCCGCGCCGCCGTCGGCACCGGCCGCAACAGCGGCGCCGGCAAGGCCGGCGGCACCGAGGCTTCCGGCTTCGTCCCCTTCTTCACCAGCGCGCCGGGCGTGCCCAGCCGGCCCTGGGCTTCGTCCATGCGCAGCAGCGCGGCCTTGAGGCCGGCCAGCGACAGCCGCCATTGCTGCTTGCCATCGCTCAACTCCGCCGCGTCCGCGTCCAGCATGCGCGGCAGCAACTTGGCCATCTGCGCGGCGGACAGTGTCTGCTCGTCTTTCAGACCCTGCAGACTGAAACCGCCCACGCGCAGGCTCAGCGGGCCGATTCCGCCCTCCTCCGAATTCGCCAGCAACTCTCCGCTCAGCGGCGCATTCGGGCCGCCATCGCGCTTGAGCAGCAGGCTGACCGGATTGCCGCCCTCATCGCCCTGCGTGCCGTTGGCCTCGCAATGGCGGGTGTTGTCGCAGGCCACCGCCCAATCCTTGTATACCTGCGCCTTGGCCCAACTCGCGGCGGGCAGGCCTAGCGCCGCCAGCGCGGCGACCATGATGTGTATTCGCATGCTTGTCCTTGTGTCATTCCATGCCCACCGCGCGGCGATAGCGCCAACACGCGGCAGACAGGGCGCAAACGCTCAGTCCCGCTGGCACACCCGGATCCGATGCCCATCCGGGTCCAGCGCCAGGAAGGTACGGCCGTAGACTTCGGTGCTCGGCGGCTGCGCGATGCGCAGATCGGGGTCGGCGCGCCAGGCCTGATAGAGCTGGTCCACCTCGGCGTCGGATGCCAGCATGATACCGGTTTCGACAAATCTCGGGACATCGGCATGCGGCGCGTCGCCGCCGCTCCACAAGGCGAACAGCGCCTCGCCGCCGGCGCTGAAGGCGACATAACGCGGGCTGGCGAATACCGGATCTGTGGTGAACAAACGGCGATACAGCGCGGTGGAACGCTGGATATCCGTCACATACAGCAGTTGCAGATTGGGTTTGGGAGCCAAGGTCATCGCTATCCTCTCTTCATGAAATGCGGGCTGCGCCGCGGATGACGGACAGGCTACGCCCCCTCTGCTGACAGCGTGGCGTCAGCAGGGCGCGGCTTTTCCGCGTCCCCGCGCCGACAGCAGCAGCGCGAACAGCATCAGCGCCGCCGCCAGGCCAAAGGCGGCGCGCATGCCGGCGGCCACTTGCGGCGGCGCGGCGGCGGCGATGTCCGCGGCCCCGCTGGCCGCGACGAACACCACGCCCATCAAGGACGCGCCGCTGATCAGGCCCAGATTGCGCGACAGATTGAGCAGGCCGGACACCAGGCCGCGCTGGCGCGGCGCGGCGCGGCCCAGGATCAGGGTGTTGTTGGCGGCCTGGAACAAGGCGTAAGCGGCGGTGATCGCGATCAGCGGCAGCAAATAGCCCGCCAGCCCCAGGCGCGCCGGCAGCAATGCGAGCGCCAAGGCGCCGGCCGCTATCCCGGCCAGACCTGCCAGCGCCGCAGCAACCGCGCCGCAGCGGTCCACCAGCCGCCCGGCCGGCACCCCGCTCAAGGCCGCCACCAGCGGCCCCGCCGACATCGCCAGGCCGACGCCGGCGGCGTCCAGCCCTAAACCCCGCGCCAGATAGAACGGCCCCACCACCAGGGTGGCCATCATCACCGTGGACACCAGGACGTTGCCGAGCAGACCGACGGCCAACGCGGGATCACGCAGCAGGGCCAGGTCAAGCAAGGGCGCGGCGGCCTTGGATTCGGCCCGGACAAAGAACCAGCAGCCAACGGCGGCCGCCAGCAACAAGGCGGCGTTGAGCGCGCCGAAATGCCCCGACGAATGGTCTTGCTTCAGGGTCAGCGCCAAGGCGTAGGCGGCCAGGGTCAGCGCCAGCCAAGCGCTGCCGGCGGCGTCGAAACCTACGCGCTCGGCCCTGGGGCCGCGCTCCGCCGGCAATGCGCGCCAGGCCAACGCGAAAGCCAGCGCGCCCAGCGGCAGCTTGACCCAGAAAATGGCGCGCCAACCATGGGCCTCGATCAGCGCGCCGCCCAGCGACGGTCCCAGCGCGGTGCCGACGGCGGACATGGAACCCAGCAACCCCATCGCCCGGCCCACCTGCTCGCGCGGCGCGATATCCGCGACAAAGGCCATGCCCAGGGCCAGCATCAGCGCGGCGCCGACGCCTTGCAACGCTCGTCCGGCGAGCAATGCCCAGAAGGCCTCGGCCGTGCCGCAGCCCACCGAGGCCACTGTGAATAGGGCGATGCCGGCCAGCAGCGCGCGGCGGCGGCCGAACTGATCGCCCAGCCGGCCAGCGTTGACGCTGGCCAGGGTGATCAACAGCAGATAGGCCAGCACCACCCATTGCGCTTGCCGGAAAGACACCTGGAAGGCCGTGGCCAGGGTGGGCAGGCCGACATTGGCGATGCTGGTGCCCAGCGAGGCCAGCAGGATAGCCAACGCCAGGCTGGCCAGCGCGGCGGCGGAAGAAAACGAAGAGGATGCGGGAACAGGCATGAGGACGACTCCCCGCCGCGTCCGGCCCCGAACGCCGGAGCCGCCAACGCGGACCCGATACAGGCTACGCCGCCGCCATGGCAGGCGGAAGACGCATGGTTTGCACTGAATAGTTGCGTTTGACGCCATATATCGTTGTGCTAAGGTGAGGCCATGCCCATGCCCGACCTCAATCTGCTGATCACCCTGGACGCGCTGCTGAGCGAAGGCAGCGTCGTCCGCGCCGCGCGCCGCCTGCAGCTCAGCCCCTCGGCGATGAGCCGCGCGCTGGCGCGGCTGCGCGAGCTCACCGGCGACCCGCTGCTGGTGCGCGCCGGCCGCGGCCTGGCGCCGACGCCGCGCGCGCTGGAGCTGCGCGAGCGGGTGCACGCGCTGGTGCTGGACGCGGAAAACGCGCTGCGCCCGGCCGGGACGCTGCGGCTGGACAGTTTGCAGCGCAGCTTCACCCTGCGCTGCAGCGACGGTTTCGCCGAGAACTTCGGCCCACGGCTGCTGGCGCGGCTGCAAGGCGAGGCGCCGGGCGTGCATCTGCATTTTCTGCCCAAGCGCGACAAGGACAATGCGCCGCTGCGCGACGGTGCGGTGGACCTCGACACCGGAGTGGTGGGCCACGAAGCCGGGCCGGAGTTGCGAGTGCGCATGCTGTTCCGCGACCGCTTCGTCGGCGTGGTGCGCGCCGGCCATCCGCTGATGTCCGGCGCCATCGACGTCGAACGCTACGCCGCCGGCCGCCATGTGATGGTGGCCCGCCGCGGCGGATTGGTCGGCCCGGTGGACGAGGCGCTGAGCGCCCAGGGGCGGCAACGGAATGTCGCGGTCACCGTGGGCGGCTTCGCCACCGCGCTGGCGCTGGCGCGCGCCAGCGACCTGATCGCCACCGTGCCGGAACGTCACACCGGCCAGTTGCGCGCCGGACTGCACAGCTTCGCGCTGCCGCTGACGGTGGCGGAAATCACCGTTTCCATGATCTGGCATCCACGGCTGGACGCGGACCCGGCGCAGCAATGGCTGCGCGCCTGCGTCAAGGCGGTGTGCGATGAGCAATTGGCGGCGGAAAGCGCCGTGTGAGGCGCCGCTCCACGCCTAAGAACCTGTTTACGATCTGCTGCGCGTCGTGGAGCGTTACACGGTGAGTACCAGCTCAAAATGCTCATGTACCACGTGTACATTCCGCTTTTTCGCTCGTTTTCGCCTTGTCTCGCCTTAGCTCGCGAGATCGTAAACACGTTCTAAACGTAAATCTCGCCCCTCAGATACAGCCGCGCCTGCCCCAGCAAAGCCACTTCCCCGCCTTCCAGCCGGCATTCCAGGCTGCCGCGGCGCGCGCCGCCCTGGCGCGCCTGCAAACGGGTCTTGCCCAGTACGCCGGCCCAGTACGGCGCCAGCCAGCAGTGAGCCGAGCCGGTGACCGGGTCTTCGTCGACGCCGACGCCGGGGCCGAACCAGCGGCTGACGAAATCGCAATCCGCGCCGCGCGCGGTCACCGCCACCCCGCGCTTGGGCAAGCCGCGCAGCCGCTGGAAGTCCGGCCGCAGCGCCGCCAGCCGCGCCGCGTCGTCCAGTACCACGATGTAGTCGTCGGCGGCCAGCACTTGGCCGGTGTCCAGGCCCAGCGCCGCCAGCAGGCCGGGCGGCTCGGCGCAGGGGCGCGGCGTCACCGCGGGGAAGCGCAGCTCGATGCGCTCGCCGTCATGCCGCGCCGTCAATTCGCCGCTGCGGGTCTGGAAGGCGATGCGCTCGCCGCGCCAGCCCAACTCATGGAACAACACCCAGGCGCTGGCCAGCGTGGCGTGGCCGCACAAATCCACCTCGGTGGTCGGCGTGAACCAGCGCAGCGCCATCCGCTCGCCGTCCGCGACAAAAAAAGCGGTCTCGGACAGATTGTTTTCCATCGCGATGGCTTGCAGCGCGGCGTCCGGCAGCCAGGCCGACAACGGGCACACCGCCGCCGGATTGCCGTGGAACACCGCGTCACAGAACGCGTCCACCTGATAGATAGGGATGTTCATGCCTTGTCCTCCCGCGCATCGCCGCGGATTTCGTCCAGATAGTTGTAGACGGTGTAGCGGCTGACGCCCAGCGCCTCGGCCGCGCGCTCCACCCCGCCTTTGACGATGAACAGGCCCTGCTCCAGCATCTGCGCCACAGCCTGTTTCTTGTCCGCCTTTTTCATCCGCGCCAGCGGCTTGCCGCCGCGCTCCAGCGCCTGGGCGATGATGTCCTGCATCGCTTCGTCCATCGCCGGCGGCTCCGGCGCCGTCCGTTGCGGCGGCAGCGCTCGGCCCACCAGCGCCTGCAGGCAGGCCAGCGCCGCTTCCAGCTCGCTGCGGTCGCTGTTCAGGCACAGCGCGGCGAAGGGTTCGCCGGCGGCGGTCTTGAAGACGGCGCTGGCGGACAGCAGCCGCCGGCCGTCGCGGCTCAGGGTATGGTAGCCGGACACCAGCGCCGGTTCCGCGCCGCCCTGACGCATCGCCTGTTCGATGGCGGCGAAGCCGCGGTCGCCAGCCGGGCCACCGAGGATGGCGTCACCGGCCTGACGGCCGGACACATGGCCGTTCTCGATGGCGATGATGGAGCGCTCCGGCCGGCCCAGATCATGCAACACCACCTCGGTGTGCGCATCCACCATGGCGCCCACCAGCTTGACCGTGGCGCTCAAGGCGCGCAGCACCGCCTGTTTTTCCGCCTGCTTCGGATCGTCCATGCGCCCGCCCGTCAACGGTAGAGGCTGAACTTGCGCGTCAGTGCGCCCAGTTCGGCCTCGTCGCCGCACAAGGCCACGCCCCAATACTCCAAGGCGGCGGCCGGGGTGGCCGCGGTGCGGCGCACTTGTTCGGCGCTGCCGCCCTCGGCCATGGTGTCGGTGAAATCGACGCAAGCCACCCCGGCTTCGGCGGCGGCCTGACGCAGTTGCGCCAATTTGGCGGAGTTGTCGGCGCGCAGCACGATGAAGGGATCGGCGGAAATCGCCGGATGCACGCCGCCGTCGGCGTCCACATAGTCCACATGGTTTGCCGCCGCGTCCGCGCGCCGCAGCCGGCAGGCCAGGGCCAACGCCAGATGGCCCAGCACATTCATCGCCCGGCCCGGCTCCAGCCGCTTGTGGATCACCGCCACGTATTTGCGTTCCGCCTCACTCATCGCCACCGTCCTCCGCCTCATGCTCCGCGCGCAACAAGGCGTAATTGGCCAGCGACAGATAGCGGCCGTCCTTCCATTCGCACTCGCGGCTGACGCCCTCCAGGGTAAAGCCGACGCTCCGCAACAGTTTGCCGGAGCCCAGATTGTCCACTTCCACTTGCGCGTAGACGCGGTTGAGCGGGAAGCGGCGATAAGCCAGCCTCAGGAAACCGCGCAGGGCTTCCCGCATATAGCCGCGGCCCCAGTGTTCCGGCAGCAGCCAATAGCCCAGTTCGGCGCAATGGTGCTGTTCCGACCAGGAACTGATACCCACCGCGCCCAGGAAGCGCCCATCCTCCCGCGTTTCCAGCGCCAGCCACAGGCCGCTGCCGTCGGCGCGGATGTCGTCGAACCAACGCATCTGCGCGCGGCAGTCCTCCTCGCTGGCGTAATGGATGCCGTAATGTTTGATCACTTCCGGGTGCGACAGCCCGTAAAACACATTGGGCAAATCCTCGGCGCGAAATTCGCGCAGCGCCAAGCGCTCCAATTGCAACATCGTTTCCCCTTCATGCCAGCGGCCCAAGCTCGAATCTCGTTGGGCTTGGGCCGCCACAATTCAACAATTTGTTGAAATTTACATTTTTGGTTGAATTATTGCAAGCGCGGCTCCACGCCATACACCGCGTCGCGCAGATCGGAAACGAAGCGCCCGGACATGCCTTCATACAAGGTATTGGTGAAGGCCACCACGCTCAGGCCGCGCGCGCGGTCCACAAACCAGGAATGGCCGTAAGCGCCACCCCAGCGCCAAGTGCCGGGCGATTCCGGCGACGCGGCGGCGGCCGGATCGCGCAGCACCGAGAAACCCAGGCCGAAACCGAAGCCGGGCATTTCCGGCAGTTCCTGCGCTCCGGTGTGATTGCGCCCCATCTCGTCCACCCATTCCGGCGGCAGCAGCGGCGCGCCGCCCTGGCGCAGCGCCTCCAGCAAGCGCAGCAAATCGTCGGCGCTGCCCACCATGCCCGCGCCGCCGGACGGATAGGCGCCGGCGTCCAGCGCCCGCTGCGGCGCAAAGCGTATCCCCACCGTGCCTTCGAACGGCGCCACTATCGCCGGCTGCTCCATCCGCCACGGTTCGGCCTCGCCATTGACGTAGATCGCGGCCAGGCGCTGCGGCGCCAAGGCATGGAAATCGGTGTCGTCCATGCCCAGCGGCGCAGTGACCCAGCGGCGCACCGCCTGCGGCAGCGGCTCGTCCGCCACCCGCTCCACCAGCGCGCCCAACACGTCGGTGGCCAGCGAATAGCCCCAGGACTGTCCAGGCGGATACAGCAGCGGCACGCTGGCGATGCGGCGCAGGTTCTCCGCCAACGAGAGGCCGTCGGCATCCATGCCGTCGGACACTCCGGCGCGGGCATAGGGCCCGTCGCCGTCTTCCTCAAAGAAGCGATAGCCCAGGCCGGCGTTATGGCTGAGCAGCTGCCGCAGCGTGATCCGCGCCGGCGTTCCATCCGCCAGCCGCGGCCGAAACTCCGGCAGCCAGCGGGCGATGTCCTCGTCCAGGTCCAGCCGCCGCCGCGCCGCCAGCGCCATCGCGGCCGTGGAAACAATGGGCTTGCTGACGGAAGCAAGCCGGAACAGCGCATCCTCCCGCATCGGCACGCCGGCCTCCCGGTCAGCCCAGCCGGCGGCGCGGCGGTAGGCCGGCGTGCCGTCCTTGGCCACCAGCACTACCGCTCCCACCAGCCGCCGCTCGCTCAGCGCCTGCTCCAGCACCGCGTCCACGCGCGCGTCCAGGCCAAGCTCCGCGCGGCTTGGCCGCACGCTGCATTCCACATTCGACATATCGCTTCCTTTGGCTGCAAAACAGCCAACAACGATAAGCGACCGCCACGCCGGGAAAAAGCGGGCGGCGCTCCGCTCTGTCGTGAGAAATTGTCCGGAATGGCTGGCCAGCGCTCACAGGCTGGCGCGTATGATGTCCGCCGCCCGCTCCAGCTCGCGCCGCGTCACCAGGCTGCTGCAAGTGAAGCGCAGCAAGTCCGGCTTCCAGGCCAGCGCCAACACGCCCCGCTCCGCCAGCCGCGCCGCCGCGGCCTTGGCGTCCGCCGCCTCGATGAACACCATATTGGTCTCCACCGGGTATTTGAGCCGCGCCGCTTCGCCCAGCCTGCGCCCCAGCCAGGCCGCATTGTCATTGTCTTGCTGCGTCACTTGCTGCCAATGCCGCATCTTGTCCAGCGCCACGCCGGCCATCAGCCCGGACTGGTGCAGGCTGCCGCCCTGCCACTTGCGGAAGATCTTGGCCGCCTCGATCTTGTGGGCCGGCCCGGCCAGGATGGAGCCGAACGGCGCGCCCACGCCTTTGGAAAAGCAAAAGTTCAACATGTCCGCCGGCCGCGCATAACGCGCCGGCGACAGGTCCAGATGACTGCAGGCATTGAGCACTCGCGCGCCGTCCAGATACAGGCTGAGGCCCATTTCGTCGCACAGCGCGCGCACGCGCAGCATCTCGTCCACCGGATAGACGATGCCGCCGTAGCTGTTGATGCTGCTCTCTATCGCCACCACCTTGGGCACCGCGTACAGGCTGGACCAGCGCGCCTTGGCGTGGATGGCGATGCGCGCTTCGTCGGCGGTGAGCACGCCATTCCGGCTATGGTAGGCATTCAGCACCAGGCCGCTGTTGGCGCTGACCGCCGAGGATTCAAAGAAGCTGATGTGATAGCCCACCTCGGTGACGATTTCATCGCCGGGCGCCGCCAGACAGCGCAGGCCCACCTGATTGCTCATGGTGCCGGAGGGCATGAACAAGGCCGCCTCCTTGCCGAACAGCTCGGCGCAGTAGGCTTCCAGTTCACGCACATAGCGGTCTTCGCCGTAACAGTCGTCGCCGATCTTGGCGAAATCCAGCGCTTCCACATCGCGCTTGCTGACCCGCGTCAGAGTGTCGCTTCTCAAATCGATGATGTCCGGCATGTCTGGTCCCGTTGGTGAACGTCGGCTGGAGGATGGCAAGCGGCGGCAAGGAAAACCTCGGGCGAGGACAGCCGCCGCGCTATTGGCATGCCAATCAAATGCGAAGCAAATGCTAGGGGCCGGCCATCAATGATTCAACACGACTTTCGACAAGGTTGACGCTGCCCAAGCGGCTAGTTATTCGTACGGAGTGCGATTTTACGCTGGAGAACTAACATGGTAGCCACGCCGCCAATCAGCGAGGCCATCATGAGAAACCTAAACTATCACGGCTTGTGGATAGGCCTGCTGCTCTTGGACATCACCGCGCTGGCGATGCTGCCGTGGCTGACGGAACGGCCTTTCTCCCGCTCCCTGCACACCAGTCATTTCGCGCTGGGCCTGCTGGTCACCGCGCTGGCGGCCGCGCCGATGATCCGCTTCCTGGTCATAGGCTGGGGCGCCCGCTACGAGGAATTCCGCAACCGGCTCAACAACGGCGCGCTGGTCTATTACCTGCGCCAGTTCTGGCAGCCGCGCACCGACAAGCACCCGCAACTGAGCACCTGGCCGTTGCCTGAGAACGAAGAAGTGGAAGCCGCCGCCGAGCAATTGTTCGAGCAGATCTACCGCGAGCACTACGGCCGCGCCGCCTTCCTCACCCCGATGCTGCTGATGCTGATCGCCACTCTGTGCATGAGCGTGCTCTACCTGCTCGCCGTCAACGACCAACTGACGCTGCCGTTCGACGCGCAGATCGTCTGCGCCGCCATTGCCGGCGCCTATCTGTTCGTGGTCAGCGACATGGTGCTGAGCGTGCGCAAGCGCAGCCTCAATGTGGCGGACGTGTACTGGTACGCGCTGCGCATGATGCTGGCCATCCCCATCGGCGCGGCCGTCAGCGCCGCCGGCGCCGCCGAAACCGTCTCCGCCGCGCAAACCGTGTCCGCCTTCGCAGTAGGCGCCTTTCCGATGGACACCCTGTTCAAACTGCTGCGCCGGCTGGTGGCGCTGAACCTGAACGCCAAGGAACAGCCGCAGGAAAACGACCAGTTGATCCAACTGGAAGGCGTGACCGCCAATATCTCCGCCGCGCTGGCGGCCGAGGGCGTCAACTCCATCGAACAATTGGTGTGCATCGACCCGGTGCTGCTCTCCATCCGCACCGGCTTTCCGTTCAAATTCGTGTTGCGGCTGGGCTCGCAAGCCATCGTCTGGCGGCACTTCGGCCAACACGCCGCCGTCCTGTCCGCCATGGGGCTGGCGGACGCGCCCGCCATCGTCACCCTCAACGAAATGCTGAAAAAAGAAGCCGGCTCCGCGCTGCGTCAGCAGGCGGACAATGTGATCGCCGACATCGTCGCGCGCTTGCAGGCCAAGGACGGCGTCGTGCTGAGCGCCGACACCGTCAAATTCAACTTCCGTCAGGTAGGCAAGGAAAACTACACCCGCTTCCTGATGGCGGCGCAAAAACAGGGCGGCCACGCCCGGCCGCCCTTACGGCCGGTGCATGGCTTCCCACACGCGGCCTGAGAACCTGTTCAAAGTCTCGCGAGCAAGGGCGAGACAAGGCGAAAACGAGCGAAAAAGCGGAATGTACAAGTGGTACATGAGCATTTTGAGCTCGTTTTTAACGCCGTATCGCTGAAGCGCAGCAGACTTTGAACAGGTTCTGAGAACCCATTGACGGTCAATAGCGTTTCAGGCCTGGGCCTCCAGCACGCACTTGGCGATCTGCGCGTCCTGCACCGCCAGCCCGGTCAGATCCGCCAGCGTGATCTCGTCCTCGCTTTGCCGGCCCGGCTGCTCGCCGGCCAGCACCCGCCCCAGTTCCGCCAGCCGTTCGCGCTCCAGCAATCCGGCGGCCAACGCGTGCGACACCTCGCCGTAAGCCGCGCACTGCGCGACGGAATCCACCACGATGCGGTCCGCGCCGGCCACCAGTTCCAGCGCCAGCTCCTGCTTGCCGGCGGCGTCCGCGCCCACCGCGGTGACATGGCTGCCGGGCCGCAGCCAGCCGGCTTGCAGAATGGGCCGGCTGGACGGCGTGCAGGTGACGATCAGCCGGCAGGCGCGCGCCAGCGCTTCCGCGTCCAGCGTGGTCCGCACACGGTAGCCCTCGGCCTCGAACTCGGCGGCGAAGGCCGCCAGCTCGGTCTCGGAACGCCCCCACACCCATGCATCGCGGCACGGCGTCACCGCCTGCAAGGCGCGCAATTGCAGCCGCGCCTGCAAGCCGGTGCCGACGATGCCTATCGCCTCCACCCGGCTGGGCGCCAAGACCCGCGCCGCCAGCCGCCCGGCCAGCGCGGTGCGCCAAGCGGTGAGCCAGCCCTCGTCCCGCAGCAGCGCCAGCGGCGCGCCGGTGCGGGCGCAAAAGCACAGCACCAGGCCCTGATTGCTGGGCAAGCCGCGCTTGGGATTGTCATAGAAACCGGAGGACACCTTGACCGCGAACAGGCTCTCGCCTTCCACATGGCCGGATTTCACGCAGCAATCGCCGTTGGCCGCCGCAAAGGCGAAATGCTGCACCGGCGGCAGTTGCGCGCGCCCGGCGGAATAGGCGATGAAGCCCTGGCGCAGCAGCGCTTCCGCCCGCTCCAGATCCAGCCGCGCCAGGATTTCATCCTTGTTGAAGATTTTCATGACACCGCCTTCACAAACTTATCCAGCACGATGTTGCGGCCACACAGCACCACCGCCACCTTCTTGCCGTGGTAGCGCGGCGCCTGCTGCAACAGGCCGGCCAGCGCCACGCCCGCCGCGCCCTCCAGCATCCAGCGCTCGCTTTGGGCCAGCAAGCGCAGCGCCGCGCGGATCTCCGCCTCGCTGACCAGCGCGCAATGGCGGATCAGGGCCTGGCACAGCTCGAAAGTCACCGCGCCGGGCTCCACCCCGCCGGCGGTGCCATCGGACAGGGTGTCGCCCTCGTCCACCTCGACGATGCGGCCGGCCTGCAGGCTGGCGTGCATGGTGGCCGCCGCCGATGGCCAGCAGCCCACCATTTCCGCGCCGGGCGCCAGGCGCCGCAAGGCCGTTCCGATGCCGGAAATCAGGCCGCCGCCGCCCACGGAGACAAAGACCGCGTCCAGCTCCGGGCACTGCTCGGCCAGCTCCATGCCCACTGTGCCCTGACCGGCCACCACCTCCAGATCGTTATACGGCGACACGAAGGGCAATCCCGCCCGCCGCGCCGCCGCGCCGGCGCTCAATTCCGCCGCCAGCGCGTCGCCGTCCACCAGCTTCAACTCCGCGCCCAGCGCGCGGATCGCATCCAGCTTCACCGCGGCGGCGGACGCCGGCGCGTACACCGTCACCGGCACTTGCAGCAGCCCGCCGGCCAAGGCCACCGCCTGGCCGTGGTTGCCGGTGGACGCGGCGATCACCCCGTCTCGCCGCGCCGCCGGGTCCAGCAGCCGCAGCTTGTTGCTGGCGCCGCGGAATTTAAAAGAACCGGTGCGCTGCAGATGCTCGCACTTCAGATACACCTCGCAGCCGGTCAGGGCGGACAAGGCCGGGCTGTGCTCCAGCGGCGTGACCCGCGCCTGAGGGCGGATGGCCTGGTGGGCGGCGGCGATGGCTTCGAACAGGGAATCCAGTGTCATGCTTGCTCCTTCAGCTCTTTCAAATGCTTGAAAACCGTGGCGCGACCCATGCCCAACACATTGGCCACGTAGTCGGCGGCGTTCTTGCCGCGAAACGCGCCCTCGCGCAGCAGCGCCTGCACCAGCTCGCGCTTGTGCTCGCGGCTGAGGATGGACAGGCTCAGCTGACGCTGTTGCAGCCAGCCGTGGATGAAACGGTTGATGCGCTCCTGCCAATCGTCCTCGAACAACAAGGCCGGCTGCGCCACCAGCTTGCTGCCGGACAAGAACAGGTCCAGCGCCGCCCGCGCGCCCTCGAACACCGAGATGTCCAGGTTCACGCACATCATTCCGAGCGCGGCGCCGGCCTCGTCGCGCAGCACCACGCTGATGGAGCGCAGCTTGCGGCCATCCCAATTCAGTTTTTCGTAAGGGCCGATCACCGTCGCGTCCGGCGTGTTTTCCAGCTCTTCCAGGCCGGAATCGTCGCCCAGCTCGCGCTTGGAGAAATTGTTGGCGATATAGGCCACGGACTGGGTGGCCAGGTCATGCAGCACTACCTCGGCATAGGGGTAGAACAAGGTGGCGATGGCATCGGCGATGGACTGGTAACGGGACAGCATGGCGGCACTCGAATTGGATCAACAAATCCAGTTTAGACTCAAAAATCCAAAAATAAAACAAAAAAGTCCAATATGGACTTAAAAATCCACAGCTAAAGCCAAGAACGAAAAAGCCGGCATCGCCGGCTTCTGGATCAGGACAGAGCCAAGAGATGCAAACACGGGCTCCAAACGCGGCACAACGTCATCAGCGCCCCAGTTGCAAACGCGGCGCGCCAAACGGCACCGACTCGCCGTTGGGATAGGCGTGCGGCCACACCAAGGGCGGCGTGCTCCAGGCGAAGTCCTGGCCTTCGAACGCGATGAAATAAGCCTGCCAGCCCGGCTGCGCGGCATCCGGCCGGAACTCGAAGCTGCAACTGCCGCGGCGGCACTGGCCCTCGATCGCCTTGGGCTGATAACGAATACCGGAATTGAAGCGGAAATCCCGGCTCTTGGGATTGCTCGCCAGCCACAGCGTGGCCTTGCCCGCCTCCCGCGCCGTCACCTTGACGCGCAGACGGCCGCTGGCCGGGTCCGCGTCCACCTGCGCCCGCGGCATCGGCTTGCCGGCCAGCCAGCGGCGCATGAACTGCCGCAAGGCCTGGCCGATCTGATCGCCCTTCACATAATGCGACTGATTGGGCAGATAGCGCAGCTGGGTGGGGCCGGCGAAGTCCGGCAGATAACTCCAGGCGGAATCCGGCACCGCGAAATCGTCGCCGGAGGCGGAAATCATATACTTGCTCAAACGCGCCATCCCGGCGCGGTAATGGATCACATCCTCGAAGCGCAACAAGGCGTCCAGACCGGCCCCGCCCTGCAGCACATCCTCGGTGATGCCGTTGCGCTGGTAATCGCGCAGCGCCACCGGCCATTGCTGGCCGTAGCTATTGTAAACATGGGTGAAGTTGACGCGCACATTCCAGAAATCCGCCACCACCGGCACGATGGCGCTCACCCGCTTATCGTTCAGGCCGGCCAGCCAAGTGGCCCAGCCGCGCTTGGACGCGCCGGCCAGCACGAAACGCTCGCTGCCCGGCAGGCTGCGCTGCAAGGCGTCCATCGTCGCGCTCACCGCCTGCGTCATCGGCAAGTGCAGGGAACTGAAGCGCTCCGCCTGCGGCTGATCCACCGTTTTACGCCAGGTATAGGCCACCAGCGCGTCCTCGCGGCCGGCCGGCTGCTCGTCCAATTGCAAATCCTGGTTCGGCACGAAATACAGCTCGGCCACCGGCACGCCCAGATCGCGCGCCAGCGCCTCCGCCGGCAAGCGATCCGGCAACTTGGGCGGCTGCGCGTGATTGCTGCCGCCATTCACATACAGCAGCACCGGCGCGCCCGGCTTGCGCTGCAAGGGCAGGACCAGCTTGTACTGCTGCTCCCACAGCGGCGCATTGCTGTTGATGCCACTGCCGGCCCCCGGCCATTGCTGCGACACCATCCGGTACATGCGCACCTCCACCCCGTCCTCCACCACCGAGCTGAGCAGCTCGGCCGGCTGCTGGCTGGCCTTGGCCTGTTGCAAATAGTCGGCGACAACGGTGGATGCGGACTGAGCCGGCAAGGATTTGGCCGGCGCGACGGCGGGCCATGACAAGCACAGCGCGACGCAGGCGCGCAGCGCGAGAGGGAGGGAAGCGTTCATCGGCGGAATATATTAATTGTTAGAGAGTGGGTGCTAGATTTTGCAATATCTTAGAGTAAAAGATCAAGCCATCCATCCTCTTAGACCGTTAGCACCCATATTCCACATCAAATCAGCTAGATCCGAACTCATTAGCTCAAAATACTTACATATTTAAAAGCTGTACATCAACATCATATTTAAAATAACACCCAAGCAAGACCAAATAATTAATATGACGATGTAAGTTAACGAGAGCAGTAAAAAGCAAGCAAAAACAATCTTAATTTCACAAGAATCTAATTCCTCTTGAAAAAACCCATGGGCATAATTATAATATCATAAATGCATATAAGCGAAACTGATAATTAAATATTTAAAATCCATTCACTTAAATTGGAAAAAAATGAACAGTTCATGGGCATTATTAGAAAACTACGTACGCAATATCGCACAAACTATCTGGCAACGCCCTGTCAAAAAAGACAGAATCGACGGTGTCAATTTTGATGGAGTAATTCACATATCTGAGGAAGAGGTAATACTACTAGAGATAACAGAAGAATTCAGTTTAGAAAAAATTCGCTCTGATGTTAGTAAAATTGCAGCCATTAAGTTGAAATTCGCCACTCAATCAGTATTAGCAAGAGCATTTATAATTATTTCAAAAGAACCAACTCAAGGGATGATTGACATTGGGAAAGCTCACAAAATTCAAGTAGTTTCAATCAACACTTTTTCACAACAAGCATTTAATTTTCTGAGCTACAAAACCATAAGATTAGATGGTACATTTGGAAGTGCCATTGATCCTATATCAGGAAAGCCCGACACTAACGACTTCATCCCTGTAACCTATTTGATTAATGGAGAAGAAAAATCAGTATCGGTTCAAGACATATGCGAAAAACTTAGCAAACGAAACAGGTTAATTTTACTTGGCGAGTATGGAACAGGGAAAAGTCGATGCGTTCGCGAAGCCTTCCAAATTCTAGCCAAGACCTATAGAAATGCTTCGGCATACCCTATAGCAATAAGCTTAAGAGAGCACTGGGGAGCATTATCTGGCATTGAAATAATAGCAGGCCACTTCCAAAGACTTGGGCTTTCTAATTCAATAGACCAGGTAATGCAACTACTTAGATCAGGTAGTATTTTGTTGCTTCTCGATGGTTTCGACGAAGTTGGAACACAAACATTTGGAAACAGTGAAGGGAAAAGACAGTCAATAAGAAAGCACGCTCTTAGCGGTGTCAGAGATTTATTATCAATATCAAAAGGTGGAGCACTCATAACTGGAAGACCGCACTACTTTAATGATGACGAAGAACTACTCGAAGCGCTGGGCCTATCATTAAGACAAACCTCACATGCAATCATTCGGTGCCGTGATGAGTTTGAAACAGAACAAGCAAATACTTATCTAACAGCTCTAGGATTGAGTTTATCTGCACCAAAGTGGCTTCCAAAAAAACCATTAATGTTTCAAATTTTAGCAACCATTCCTTCAACAGATGCAGAAAATATTTTGAAGTCTGATTCAGGAGAGGTCGGCTTTTGGGGACAGTTCATTGATACTGTTTGTGCTCGCGAAGCAAAAATGCATACATCTATAGAAGCGTCAACTGTTCGAACCGTTCTAGCTAATCTCGCAAAGCTCACTCGATTAAGTCAACGTAACTTAGGTCGTTTAACCCCAAGGGATGTAAACCATGCCTACGAGCAAGCAACTGGCTATGCGCCAGATGAATCTGGACAGTTAATGCTATCACGGCTCTGCACTTTAGGACGCATAGAGCCCGAATCACCAGATAGGCAGTTTGTCGACCCTTACATTGTGCAATTATTATTTGCAGAAGGTGTAATAGAAGACATATCCAACAAAAATCACGACGACTTAAATATACCATACAACCAAGCTCTCGAACCTCTCGGTCTTTATTTTTTAGCCCAATGGATAGACACATACAATTTTGAGCAAGAAACCTTAGCCTTTATTTATCGAGAAGGAAATGCAAAGAACACACAACTAATTGGTGAAGTAATCTGCTCCCTGCTCTTAATTGAAGGGGAGCCAATAAATTTTTCAGGAATCTCTTTGGTTGGATGTGAAATTTACATACTTTCGTTTGGAGCAAGAAAATTTTCAAACATTTTATTTTCTGACTGCATAATACATCACTCTGCTTTTGAAAATTGCCTTATAGACCCGGAATCTTTTGTCACAATAAAAAACAGTGAAATCATTAAAGCAACAGGCCTCTCATCATCATCAGGATTGCCCACCTGGATACAAAATTGCAAATTATCATCTACTGATAATGTTTCAACATCTTCTAGAATAAAAAGTAGTCAACTTCCACCTTCTCAAAAATTATTCTTATCTATAATACACAAAATATTTTTCCAAAGAGGGGGGGGGCGAAAGGAAAACTCTTTATATAAAGGTGGGTTTGGGCAAAATTTCGACAAAAAAATCATTGACAAAATATTAACAATACTAATATCCGAAGGATTAATTGAAAAAAGCAAAGACAATTCTGGATTCATTTACAATCCAAAACGCGAATACACTTCACGCATGAAAGCTATAAAAGACCAGCTAGCCTTAAGCAAAGATCCCCTCTGGATAAAAATGGAAAACTTAAATTAAACCAAAAAAACACAACACAACAAAATTCAAATTACCCCCCCAACACCAAAAAAATGCCATAAGCATAAATTGAAATACAAACCGCATACAGCAATAATTTAGCCTAAAGTTTCGAATGCACTACTCAATTAGGCTAGTTTTTCAAGGCTCTCCCATGTGAACAACCTCCATACATTGCATCAGACGCAGACGCGGAAGTCCGAGCAGGAAGACAAGGAGCCATCCAGCCATAGCTAAACGGCGGACGCGACGGCGCGGCGTCCTGCCCGCTGCCGCCCTTCCCACTGTGCTCTATAAAGAAGCCATATCCTTGAGCCTGGCCGCGCGGCCGGGCCAGGCCGGCGGCTTGCCGGCGCATTCATTCGACAAGCGGGGGAGCTCCATGCGGCGGCGCGAACTTCTACTGGCATCCCTGGCTCTGCTGGCCATCCCCTGGCGGGCGGCGGCCGCGGCGCAGCCGGCCGTCACCATGGTGCTGAAATCGCTGAAGAATCCGTTTTTCGAATTGATGACCGCCGGCGCGCGCAAACATCACGCCCAGCACCGCGCCGAATACCGGCTGACCCTGGACGGCGTGCCGGAAGAATCCGACGTGGCCGGGCAGGTCAAGATCATCGAAACCAGCATCGCGCGCCGCGACCAGATTCTGATCATCACGCCGGCGGATTCCCGCGCCATCATCCCCGCGCTAATCAAGGCGATACAGAGCGGCATGCTGGTGATCAATCTGGACAACAAGCTGGACGACCGCGCGCTGGCCGGCCACGGCGTCAACATTCCCTTCGTCGGCCCCAGCAATTTCAACGGCGCGCGCGCGGTGGGGGATTATGTGCTGCGCGCGCTGAAACCGCGCAGCAAGGTGGGCGTGATCGAGGGCCTGCCCGGCTCCATCAACGCCAAGGCGCGCAGCGACGGCTACCGCGAGGCGATCGCCAACGCCGGCATGAGTCTGGCCGGCATCGCCTGGGGCGACTGGGAGCGGGACAAGGGCCGCGCCGCCGCCACGGCGCTGCTGCGGCAAACGCCAGACCTGGCCGCGCTCTTGTGCGGCAACGACAATATGGCGATAGGCGCGGCGCAGGCGCTGAGCGAGCTGAAGCGCGACGGCAAGGTCTTGATCGGCGGCTACGACAATATCCCGGAAATGGCCGCGCTGCTGGCGGCCAAACGCATCTACGCCACCGCGGACCAGCACCCGGCGCTGCAGGCGGAGCAGGCAATCCGGCTGGGCCTGGAATCCTTCAACAAACGGCTGACGCAGAGCGAGATGCAGAGCATCGTGCGCACGCCGGTGGACCTGGTGAAGTCCTGACCATGGCGCTCGCTCGCGCATGCCTGGCGGCGGTGATGGCGCTGCCCTGCGGCTGGACACCGGCCCAGCCCGCGCTGACGGTGGTGGCGGACGCGCATCCGCCCTTCCTGCTGCCGGCCCGCGATGGCCTGGCCGGCCCCTACGCGGAAGCATTCCATTACCTGGCGGGCAAGGCCGGGCTGGAGGTGGCGCTGAAAACGGCGCCGGCCAAACGGGCGCTGTTGCTGGCGGCGGCGGAAAAGAACACCTGCGCGCTGGACGTGAATTTTGATCAGGGCAAGGCGGAAACCCTCAGCTATGTGGCCGCCATCGCGCCGGTGGTGCTGCAGGCTTACGCCGCCGCCGGCAATGCCGCGCCATTCCGCAGCCTGAGCGATTTCCGGGGCCGGACGCTGGGCACGGTGGATATTGCCGAAGCGCGCGACCTGCTCAGCAGCGCCCAACTGCCCTACATCCCCATCGCCAAACCGGCGCTGGGCTTCAAGATGCTGGCGGCCAAGCGGCTGGAGGTCTTCGTCAGCGACACGCCGCCGCAACCGGACACCGGCCCGCCGCCGCGCAAGGTCTTGCTGCTGACGCCGGCCGAACGCTGGCTGGCCTGCAATCCCGACACCCCGCCGCCGGTATTGAGCAAGCTGCGCCAGGCGCTGCGCGCCGGCCTGTTCGCCAAGGACACCGCCGCCATCTGGCGCCAACACCATATGGACGCGTTCTTTCAGGAAACCTCCGCCACCTGGGCCCGCAACCGGCAATAGCCTCCCGCCTGCTCCTCGCCTGTCCCAAAGCGCAGGCTCCAATCATGCTCCTTGCATTAATCTTCAACGATAAGCCGCGCCATGCCCTGTTGGCGCGATAACTTCCAGCCGCCCGCTTTTAAAAACCCGGTTCGGGACCGTTTCCCGCCGCTTTCAGGAGCCATCCATGCTTGATCCCTATCGCCCGCTTGCACTGTCCGCCCTGGCTTTCTGCCTATTCTCGGCCACGCCGTCGCTGGCGGCGGAATGCCGCGTCACCGCGGACGTGAACGCCAGCGTCAAATCCATGACGGACAACACCGCGATGGAAGGCCATGTCAGCATCCACATCCGCGGCCAGCCCACCCAAGCGGGCAAATCGCAGTTCGACAGTTGGGATCAATTCAAGGCCGCCTTCACCACTTGGCAGAGCTACCCCGGTCCCAAGGGCCCCAAACCGGCCGTATGCGGCACCCGGGCGGCGGAATCCGATTGCGTGCCGGAGGGCACGCTCTATCCCAACGGCTGGCCCGGCGCGCGGCCCAGCACCTGCAAGCAGGTGAACGCGGCCGGAGCCTGCACCCAGTCCACCCCGTTTCCCGCGGGAGAGCCCATTTACCTGTCTTTCCGCTATGCCAAGAACAGCAAGGGCAAGTGGATCCTGAATACCGCCTATCCCAGCCTGAACTCGAATTGCTCCTAAAAACCTGTTCACGATCTGCTGCGCTTCGACGATACGGCGTTGAAAACGAGCTCAAAATGCTCATGTACCACCTGTACATTCCGCTTTTTCGCTCGTTTTCGCCTTGTCTCGCTCTTGCTCGCGAGGCTTTGAACAGGTTCTTAGCGCGCGAGATCGTAAACACGTTCTAGGCCACGAACCTGACCGCGCTTGGTAAAACTGCCAAGCGCGGTTGCACTGCGCCGCTGTCGCGTCCAACTATGCTGGGCGCTCGACAAACTCGGGCGAGATGAGCGATGAAAAGCAAGATGGCGGCAGCCGCCGCAATCACGGCGCTGCTGAGCGGTGGCGCAGCCGCGGCCAATTGGCAACTGGCGTGGCAGGACGAATTCAACGGCGCGGCGCTGGACACCGCCAAATGGCGGCTGGAATCCGGCCCCGGCCCATGGGGCTTGCATGAGCTGCAGTACTACACCGCCGGAGACAATGTGGCCGTGCGCGACGGCGCGCTGCATATCACCGCGCGGCGGCAGGCCTACGGCGGCCGCGACTACACCTCGGCGCGGCTGCGCAGCCAGGCCGCCTGGCGCCACGGCCGGATCGAGGCGCGCATCAAGCTGCCTTACGGCCAAGGCATGTTTCCGGCGTTCTGGATGCTGAACCAACAATGGGATCAGCCCGCGCATTACGGCGAAATCGACATCCTGGAAATGGTGGGCAGCGAGGCCGGCGCGGAAAACGCCACCATCTGGGGCAGCGCGCACCGGCCCAAGCCCGGCGCGCCGGCCGGCACGGTGCAAACGGCGTCGGCCTCCTACGTCACGCCGGACCTGGGCTGGTTCAACGATCGCTTCCACGATTTCGCCGTGGAATGGTCGCCAGCGGCGATCCGCTATTTCGTCGACGGCCGGCTCTACCAGACGGTGACGATGAAAACCGACGGCGGCGACGGCTGGAGCGCCTTGCAAGAGCCGGCCTTCATCGTGCTGAACCTGGCGGTGGGCGGCGACTGGGCCGGCGCGCCGGACGCGTCCACGCGCTGGCCGCAGGAAATGGTGGTGGACTATGTGCGGGTGTACCGCGACGCCGGCGAACCCACCGCGCGCCGTCGGGCGCCGGCATCGGCCGCCTCGCCGCTGCGCTGACGCCCCTTCCGCGACAAGATCCCAAGCCAGGCGGAGGGAGGCCGCGCGCCGTCACGCGCGCGTCACATCGGCTAGCTACACTAGCCTGGTCCTCGGGAAGCGCCAAGCGCGCTTCCAACTCCTTTGTATCTGTCGATTGCATGCTTGCCGCCCCCCGGGGCGGCTTTTTGTCGTCCAGACCCGGATGGACGGCGCCATAATTACCACGCCCATGGATTTGCCAAACCCGGACGGTTTTTGGGAAACTAGCTGGTTTTGCAAAAAGCATAAATACCAAAAACGACTGGATGGTTTGACATGAAAATACAATACAAGACAATCCTGGTGGCCGCCTGCCTGAGCGCGTCCGCCGCCGTGGGCGCGCAACAGGCCGCCGCCGACAAGGACTCCCCGGTCAAGAACCCGCACCTGGGTCCTTACACCCAAAACATCGCCAATGTCGCCAACTGGGAAGTGCCGCCCAAATACCTGTCGCTGGACCAGGACGACACCACCCGGCTGATGGAGGCGATGCAAAACCCCAATGTCACCGACTCCTGGCTGTTCGGCCCGCAATCGCTGGAACCGTGGTTCGCCGTGGTGTCCTACGACAGCACCGGCCACGTGATGGACGGCGAGAAGCTGGACGCGGACGCCATCCTGAAACAATTGCAGGAAGGCACCGAAGCCTCCAATGAAGAGCGCCGCAAGCGCGGCTGGCAAGAACTGCACCTGGTGGGCTGGCAAACCCCGCCGCATTACGAGGTCGACACCAAGCGCCTGTCCTGGGCCACCATCAGCGAAAGCGGCGGCCAGCGCGTGGTCAACTACACCACCAAGGTGCTGTCCCGCACCGGCGTGGCCTCCGTCACCCTGGTGACGGAACCGGCGCGGCTGGACGGCGCGGTGGCGGACCTGAAAACCCAGTTGAACCAGTTCCAGTTCAAGCCGGGCGAAAAATACTCGGAATTCAAGGAAGGCGACAAAGTGGCCGAATACGGCCTGACCGGCCTGATCGTCGGCGGCGCGGCGGCCGCGGCGGTGAAAAGCGGCGCCTGGAAATGGTTTGTCGGCATCCTGGCCGCCGGCTGGAAAGTGATCGCCGGCCTGGCGCTGGCCGCCTTCGCCGGGCTGAAGTCGCTGCTGTCGCGCAAAAAAACGCAGTGAGCGCATGGATTACTCCCTAATCCTCTGCCTGGCCATCCTCGCCTTCTTCCTGCTGGACCTGCTGCTGCTGCTGCCGGCCGGTGAAGGCATCGCCTATCTGGCCGGACACGGCTGCCAGGCGCGGCTGCCCTCGTGGCGGGCGCGGCTGGGCGGCCGCTTCGCGCTGCTGGCCGCGCCGTGGCGCTTCGCCTCCCCCTGCGCCAAGCTCAGCCTGTGGGCGCCCAGCGCCCCCGGCAGCCTGGCGCGCTGGCGCGCGGAGGCGGAGCGCTACCGCCGCTTCTACCGCTGGACCGCGCCCTGGCTGGCGCTGAGCTGGGCCTGCGCGGTGGCCGCGGCGCCGCTGGCGCTGTGGCTGCGCCCCGGCGCGCCGGACTGGCTGCTCTTGCTGCTGGCCGGCTATATCGCCTACCTGGCGGCCGCGCTGCTGGGCATGCTGGCGCTGCGCCGCGCGCGGCTGGGCCCCAACGGCGCGCAACTGCGGCTGATGCTGGAAGCCCTGCTCTGCCTGCCCTACGCCAGCCAGTTGCCGCGCAAGCTGGGCCTGGCCGGCTTCGCCCCGCTGCCGCTGATTGATCTGCTGGCGCCGGAGGCCGGGCTGGACGCGGACAGCGCCGCCCACATCGCCGCGCTGGCGCGCGAACAGCTGGAAGTCACGGAACCGGCCGATGCCCGCGCGCATCTACACCAGATCATCACGCTGGCGGAAGCCAGGCAAGCGGAGCCGCAACCATGAAACTCATCACCCTAATCGTTTTCGGCCTGCTGGGCTTCTGGCTGGTGGATTACCTGCTGAGCGCGCGCAAGAACGCGCGGCAACAGCCGCGCCGCCCCGCGCCCGAGGCCGAGCCGGTGGCGGAGCCCGTCTCCGAGCTGGAACAAGCCTGCCGGGTGCTGCAAATCACGCTGCCCTGCTCGGCGGAAGCCTTGAAAGCCGCTTACCGCGCGCGGATGGCGGAATACCACCCGGACAAGGTCAGCACGCTGGGCCAGGAATTGCGCGAACTGGCCGAACGCAAGAGCAAGGAGATCAACGCCGCCTATCAGCGCCTGCTGCCGCTGTGCTCCTGAGCGCCGGCTCGCCATTCTTCCCAGTGTGAAGCCGCCTTGCGCGGCCCCAAAAAAAATCCCGCCAGGCTTGGCGGGATTTTTCATGGCGAGCCGGCGCGGCTCAACTCATATCGCTGCGACGGTACAGGCTTAGACCGATGGCCAGCACCGCCAGCATGCCGGCGCAGCTGCGGTTGATCCAAGCCATCGCCCGGGCGGAAAAACTGCGCATCGCGTGGCGGCCGCCGTAGGCGTAGATGAACATCATGGTGCAATCCACGCAGGCGGTGACCACGGCCAGGATCATGTACTGCGTGACCACCGGCTGCTCCTGGCGGATGAACTGCGGCAAGAAGGCGGTGAAGAACAGCAGGCCCTTGGGATTGGACAGGCCCACCACCAGGGAACGCAAGAAAGCGCCGCGGCCGCTGGCCTCGCCGCCCTGCTCGCTGGCCGCCAGCGCCTGAGTGGGCGCGCGCCACATCATCCAGGCCAGGTAAACCAGATAGGCGGCACCGCCCCATTTCACGATGGAAAACAATTGTTCCGACGCCTGCAGCAAGGCGCCCAGGCCGCAACCGACGGCGGCGATCAGCAGCAGATCCGACAGCACCGCGCCGGCAAAGCCGTAACTGGCGATGCGCATGCCGTGGCTGGCGCCGTTGTTCAGCGCCAACAGCATGGACGGGCCGGGGGTGATCATCACCGCGCTGACCGCGACGATGTACAGCAATAGGGTGGCGAAACTCATTCAATAACTCCAGGACGCAACATTCAATATGGCGGCGCGGCCCCCCGGAAACAGTCAATGACGCCGATGCGCGGCGCGAGACACGGCGAGCGGGCGTGGAGCATGAAAGCTGGAAATGACGGATGAAGGGCGGCAAACAACGCGGAAGCCGTATTTTAATACAAAACCCGGCGCGGCTGTAGTGGCATGTTTGCTTATGCTTATATGGTTTTATTCCAAGCGGCGGCATCGAGCCGGCCGCGCGCCCGGCAACGCCCGAGCCGCCCGTCCGGTTGACCGCGCAACAAAAGCTTCATCAAAACCTCTCCTGTCCGCAACATGCGCGCACTATGCTGGCCCGGTTTTTTTCATGCCCGGAACATATACACCATGCGCATCCTCAGCCTGACCCTGGCCGTGACGGCCGCCATCGGCCTGGCCGCCTGCGGCAGCAACGGCGGTCCCGCCAGCGGCTCCGCCAACAACAACCAAGGCAACCGCCCCGCCGTGGCCAAGAACGTGATCTTCTTCCTGGGCGACGGCATGGGCATCAACACCACCACCGCCGCCCGCATCTACTCCGTGGGCGAGGACGGCGAGCTGACCATGGACACGCTGCCGGAAAGCGGCTTCGTCAAGACCTTCTCCAACGACGCCCAAGTCACCGACAGCGCGCCGTCCATGTCCGCCTACATGACCGGCGTGAAGATGAACAACGAAGTCATCTCCATGTCCAGCAATACCCAGGCCAAATCCCCCACCGCGGACTTCACCTCCAACTGCGGCACTGGCAACGGCCAGCCGGTCAGCACCCTGCTGGAACTGGCCAAGGCCGGCGGCAAGGCCACCGGCGTGGTCACCACCACCCGCGTCACCCACGCCACCCCGGCCGCCACTTACTCCCATGTCTGCCACCGCGACGCCGAATCCGACATCGCCGCCCAACTGGTGCCGGGCGGCGCGCTGTACAACGCCAAGCTGCAAGACGGCGTGGACGTGGTGTTCGGCGGCGGCCGCCAGTTCTTCCTGCCCAAGGCCGCCGGCGGCAAGCGCGCCGATGGCCGCGACCTGGTGGCGGAGCTGAAAGCCAAGGGTTATGGCTACGCCGCGGACAAAACCGGCTTCAACGCGCTGGACCCGGCCAAGACCACCCGCGCCGTGGGCCTGTTCACCAGCAGCCACATGAGCTACGACCTGGACCGCGACGCCTCCAAGGAACCCAGCCTGGCCGAGATGACCGCCAAGGCCATCTCCATGCTGGCGGACCGCAAGGACAAGCAAGGCTTCTTCCTGATGGTGGAAGGCGGCCGCATCGACCACGCGCTGCATGAAACCACCGCCAAGAAAGCGTTGCAGGACACCGTGGCCTTCGACCAAGCGATCAAGACCGCCATCGACGCGATGAAACAGCGCGATCCGGACCTGAAAAACACCCTGATCGTCGTCACCGCCGACCACGACCACACCCTGGTGCTCAACGGCTACGCCCAGCGCACTGGCAAGACCACGGCCAGCAACCCCGGCGTGCTGGGCCTGGTGAAGAACTACAGCAACGGCAGCGTGGCCACCGACGCCGACGGCATGCCCTACTCCATCATCGGCTTCGGCAACGGTGAAAACCGCGTCAACGGCAACCGCAACGCCGCCGCCGCGCTGACCGACGCCGTGGTCTCCGCCAACGACTACCACCAGGAAGCGGCGGTGCGCATGCCAGCCGGCGGCGAAACCCACGGCGGCACCGATGTCTACATCGGCGCCATCGGCCAGGGCGCGGACGCCTTCCACGGCTTCCTGGAAAACATCGACGTGTTTGGCCTGGTGAAGAAAGCGGCCGCGCTCTGAGAACCTGTTTACGATCTCGCGAGCAAGGGCGAGACAAGGCGAAAACGGCTGAAAAAGCGGAGTGTACACACGGTACACGAGCATTTTGAAGACATTTTCAACGCCGTATCGCTGACGCGCAGCAGACCGTAAACAGGTTCTGAGCCGCCCCCCCCCAAACGCTACATAAACCCATACAAGAGAAACGCAATGAAACCGATGATGAAACCGCTGCTGAGCGTCGCCGCGCTGGCCGCCGCCCTGCACGCGCTGCCGGCCCAGGCCGCGGGCGAAGCCAAGAACGTGATCTTCTTCCTGGGCGACGGCATGGGCCCCACCACCGTCACCGCCTCGCGCATCTACAAATACGGCGAAGCCGGCAAGCTGAACATGGAACAGCTGTCCCGCACCGCCCGCGTCAAGACCTTCTCCAACGACGCGCAAACCACCGACAGCGCGCCGTCCATGTCCGCCTACATGACCGGCGTGAAGATGAACAACGAAGTCATCTCCATGTCCGCCGACACCCGCGCCATCGACCCCAATAGCAACGGCACCGGCAACTGCGGCAGCGGCAACGGCCAGCCGGTGGCCACCCTGCTGGAACTGGCCAAGGCCAAGGGCAAGGCCATCGGCGCGGTGACCACCACCCGCGTCACCCACGCCACCCCGGCCGCCACCTACTCCCACGTGTGCCACCGCGACGCCGAATCCGACATCGCCGCCCAGGCGGTGCCGGGCGGCGCCGGCTACAACGCCAAGCTGGGCACCGGCCTGGACGTGCTGATGGGCGGCGGCAGCAAATTCTTCCTGCCCACCGCCTCCGGCGGCAAGCGCCCGGACGGCCGCAACCTGCTGACCGAAATGCAGGCCAAGGGCTACACCCTGGTCAGCAGCGGCAGCGAACTGGCCGCCTTCAACCCGCAATCCGGCGGCAAGCTGCTGGGCATCTTCAACAAGGACCACATGGACTACGAGCTGGACCGGGTGAAGAACAGCCTGAACCAGCCCAGCCTGGCCGACATGACCGCCAAGGCCATCGACACCCTGTCCCGCAACGGCAACGGCTATGTGCTGATGGTGGAAGGCGGCCGCATCGACCACGCGCTGCACGGCACCAACGCCAAGCGCGCGCTGGAAGACACCATCGCCTTCGACAACGCCATCAAGACCGCGCTGGCCAAGGTGGACCTCAACAACACCCTGATCGTGGTCACCGCGGATCATGACCACACCATGACCATCAACGGCTACGCCAAGCGCGGCAACCCCATCCACGACATCGTGCGCGGCTACGCCGACGGCAAGGAATCCAAGGACGCCGACGGCGCCACCTATACCGCGCTGGTGTTCGGCAACGGCCCCAACCGCAAGGCCAGCCGCGTGTCGGTGGATTCCGCCACCGCGATGGGCGACGACTACCAGCAAGAAACCGGCGTGCGCCTATCCAGCGAAACCCATGGCGGCGGCGACGTGATGCTGATGTCCAGCGGCGCCGGCTCCAAGGGCTTCAAGGGCGTGATGGACAACACCAAGGTGTTTGGCCTGGTGAAAAGCGCGCTGGGCCTGTAAGAACCTGTTTACGATCTGCTGCGCGTCGTGAAGCGTTGCACGGTGAGTACCCGCTCAAAATGCTCATGTACCACGTGTACATTCCGCTTTTTCACTCGTTTTCGTCTTGTCTCGCTCTAGCTCGCGAAATCGTAAACAGGCTCTAAACCCCCGCCACCGCGTCGGCGCCTTCTCCAGGCCCGGCGCGGCGGCCACGGATTCACTCCATTCGGCTTGCCCACGGGCAAGCCTACTTTTCCGCATGAAGAAAGACCGCGATGAAAACCCTGCTGCCGCTGGCCCTGCTGGCCCTGTCCCCGGCGCTGCACGCCGCCGCCGCGCCGGACCTGGTGGCCACCCTGCGCTATGAAACCGTCACCATCGGCAATGACGGCGTGGAAAAAACCATACGCTACCAGGAAAAACTGACCCGCCAGGGCAAGCATGTCTGGCGCGAACGGCTGAACGCGCGCGCCGGCGGCCACGACCACGAGCATGGCGCGGAAGACGGCCACGACCACATCGACTACCCCGCCGCCAACCGCCATGTATGGCTGGACGCCAAGGGCCAGCCGCGGCTGGAATTCGCCGTGCCGCAACAAGGCCTGCTGGTGCAAGTGGGCCAACGCGAATGGAGCGATGTGGGCTTCGACGGCTCCTGGACCCAAGCCAGCCAGATCGTGGACATCGCCAAACTGAAAGGCTTTACCGTCAGCCCCGGCGCGGACGGCAGCCGCTGGTACCGCAAAACCGCCAATGGCCACAGCAAGCAACTGCAATGGAGCACGCGCTGGGCGATGCCGTTGCAAGTGGAATCGCGCTCGCAGGACGGGCGCTACCGCGAAAGCATACGCGTGGAGATCCGCCCGCTGGCCGCCGGCCAGCCGCTGCCATGGGCGCAGACCGGACGGCTGCGCGCCAAGGACTATATGGATACGCTGGACTAAGAACCCTTTTAGACTCGCTAACAAAACCCCTGATCCTGCGTTGCGCCTCCTTGTCGTACCACTTGTACTGTAGCTTCGCAGAAACTTCGTTTTCTGCGTCGGCGCGCCTTGGCTCAGCTACGCTGCGCGGTTTTGTTAGCGACTCTTATAATCTGCTGTGCGTCGCGAAGCGTGACACGGTGAGTACCGCTTCGAAATGCTGATGTACCACCTGTACATTCCGCTTTTTCGCTCGTTTTCGCCTTGTCTCGCTCTTGCTCGCGAGACTTTGAACAGGCTCTAAGAAGCCAAGCACCAAAGACCGTAAAAAAACATGCCTCGTATTCGCATACGAGGCATATTGAATCAGCGCGGTAAATTTAAAAACCGACCTGATTATTTAATTTGCGTCCAAGCCTGCCCCCAGGCCGAGCCGGTACCGGGCGCGTAGTGCGCCGCGGATTGGCCGCACCAGGCCGAGTAAGGCATGGGCTTGCATTGAAACACCTTACCGACATTCTTCACTTTGTCGCCCGCCTTGTAGCTTACGCCTGGGCGATAGTCCGCTATATCGCCCTCCGCTCCACCGGTTTCCGCCGCTTTCACACGCAGCACATGAGTGCTTTGGGCTGTGTTGCCTTTGTTATCCGTCACCAGCAGTTTAACTTCGTGGTTACCGGGCTTAGTATTTTGGGGGGCACGAACCAAAACCTGATCACCGTTGGCTTGCAATACAAGGCCGCTGGCATTGCTCCAAGTAAAGCGCAACTGCGTGCCGATGGATGATTTACCCGACAACTGAAGCCCTCCCGCCGCCGCGATGGTGAGTTCTGTTCCACCAGTAATATTGGCCTGGGGCAAGACCACGCCATTCTCCATTGCCTTGACGGTAATCGCGTGGCTAGCCTGAGCGGTTTGGCCCTTGTTGTCGGTAACCGTTAGCATAATCTCATGTTTACCGGCCTTGACACCCTGCGGCGCGCTAACGATGGCGCGATCCTGATTAGGAAGTAGCGTTAACCCGCTATTATTGGCCCATTGATAACTTAAACCCGTGCCGGTTGATGCTTGTGCCGATAACATAATCCCTGTCGCGCTCCCCTCTTCCAGATTGGAGCCACCGCTAATGACGGCTTTAGGAGGAAGGGCACCAGTATTTTCATCTTTCACGGTGATGGTGTGACGGCCCTTGCCAATTTTTTTAGCACCGTCAAAGACCTCGAGATGGATGGTATGTGTTCTAGACGGGACACCTTTGTCGGCAAAGATCAGTAACTGGTTAAAATTTGGATGAAGCGTTAAGCCAGATGTATTTTTCCACTCAAAACGCAGTTTTTTCCCGGCAGGCATATCAGCCTCTATTATCGCCCCTTCCTCCACATCTCCAGCAACCACTTCTTTATCGCCA
The DNA here is from genome assembly GCF_041912965.1 of Chromobacterium sp. NCBI lineage: Bacteria > Pseudomonadati > Pseudomonadota > Betaproteobacteria > Neisseriales > Chromobacteriaceae > Chromobacterium > Chromobacterium sp. Next base: position 131,168 of record NZ_JAYSGF010000003.1, read on the forward strand.
TGGATGTTGATGTCTGGCAGGACTCCATTCTCTTGCCCACGCGCCCATAATTCCATGGAGTCTTCTGATGTACGGTTTTTCGCATCCGTAATCTTCAGTTTAACCAGGTACTGAGTGTCTTTTTGCAGATTGGGAATAGAAAAACTGACTTCACTGCCATTGGTGTTTAAGGGCAAAGCAGGTTGAATAGACCAGGCATACTTTAAATTATCGCCTGTCGATTTAGCGGCGGATAACGTCACCTGACTACCTGCGGGCACGTCGTTGTCACCGCTGATAACGGCAACGGGGGCCGGTTGCCAGCCGCCGCCGGCATCTTGCAGCATAATGTCAGCCGCTTTAACCAAGTCCGGTTGCATCCCGATGGGCGCCGCCGGATCAGGATAACGTAAGGGCTGACCACTTCTCACCAAAATATCACGCATTTTTTGGGGTGGGATATCACCTAGGTTATTGGCCCGTGCAATACTTTGCAGCAAGGCTACGCTGCCGGCAATAATCGGGTTGGCGGAAGAGGTGCCGCTATATGTCGTCGTATAGCCATTAGGATTTTGTGCTGACCAGGAGGTACTGGTGACATTCCTGCCCCAGCTGAATAAGTCCACTCGGACGCCATATTGTGAAAAGCTGGCGCGTTTGGCGTCCTTTGGGTCGGCGGCACCCGCATAAATGGCCCCGGAGTCTCGGATTTTTCTATCGTATTTCCGCTTTAAGTTGGGGTGATCCAGATTGATATTGCCATTGGCGGTGGCAATCACCACATGAATGCCTTTTTCTGCGGTCATATAAGAGATGGCGTCAAACACATCTTCTGCTTGCTCAACCGGCATATAGCAGTTGATTTTGCAGCCGTATTCAGGCAATCCATTGACATAAGTGTATGTGTATGCCGACCTGTACCACATCACCTGCCTTTAATTGCTTGGCCAGGTCTAGCAACTGGGGGCCCGCGCCATACTTGCTATAGCCTGCTTGTGCTCTAGCCGCAATCCCGATGGTGCCAATACCGTTGTCTTTTGAAAACATTACACCGGCACTGGAGGTATCATGGCTATCCACTTTATGTTGACTGGTATCCCAGTGTTTAAGAAAGGGTTTGGGCAGATTGGGATGGTCGTAGTTCCAGTGATTAATTTCGACTGAAACAATACGGGATAATTCGCCTTTATTCGCATAACGCTTATGGGCTTCCACCACATTGAGCCCGCCCATGCGATAAGGTGATTTAGCGATATCCGGATAGAGATAATACTGGCAGCTGCTGATGGGCGTCGCGTCGCAGTCGGCGTAATTGGGTACGCTACGGGTGGCCGCGCTTTCTTCCGGCAACGGCGGTTCACCAATGGAAACCGCTTCCGGGCGTACATAGGCGGTTTCCACCAAGGGGTTTTGCTTTAGCTTTTCTACCAAGGCTTGAGCCTCCCGCTCTGTCGCGGGCGGTTTGCTGATTTGAAAGTAGCGATCCAGATTATGCCGTTGCATCGCTTCAACCGTTTTGAGCGAATCGGTTTTAGTCATGCGCCAGTCGCGCGCCGGGTCCGGCAGTTCAAAAAGCGTTGCCAGTTGCAGGCCCGAGGTTTGCAGTTGCCGCGCGGCCTGCTGTGGATCGACGTTTTTCTCGGATCGGGTCAAAGGGTCCGATACGGTTTTCTTGACCTTGACGATGACTTCAATATCACGCGCATAGCTTGCCGCGGACAGCGACAGCAATATCGCGCTCAACGTGCCAAGTTTGAAATAGGAGTTCATTATTGGGCCCAAACACAACTTAAAATGTTAAATGGATGTGTTGCCAAGTCATGATCAACAGCTTGGAACTGCCGCATGTCGATGGCGCGCCCAAGTCTGGCTAAGATCGGCCGGACTGAGAAAAACCCTCAAAAGAACCTGAATAAAAAGGGAGCGCTTGCCTAAGCTCAGCGCTCCCAAAGCCGCACAACCCGCCGCGCCAACGCCGTTGCTGCAAACACCAGCCTCGCGGCTTTCCCCGCCACCGCCGGCTTGACGCCCATCGCCAGGCTGTTTAGGCTTTGCTCCGCGCCGTGCTCAATCACGCGGCGCAGGGTTTGCAGGCCCATCATTTAACTCTCCCGCAGATACAACGGTCCGCTTTGGCGCCGTTACGTCTGCTGCCACGCCGTACCCATTCGGGGCGGGCCGTGGCAGGGAGCCTTAGGGCTACCGGTTTTTGGTAGAGTTAGCCGGTCCTGCAACCTTGTCACGTGCCTGCCCTAGCCTCGCCTAGGCAGGTTTCCAAACTGACATGGAGACCGTGATGACCTTTCCTACCTTTCCCCCTGGTATTCCCCCACCGGATTCAGAAGAAATCGCCGCCGCGCCGCTGGAACAACTGCGCCTATGCCTGCATCAACTGCCGGCCGCCGCTGGCAATCTCGTTGAGCTGGGCGCGCTGGGCCGGCAGTTGAGCCGCTGCCACGCCGAGCTGGATGCCCTGCTCTTGCAAGGCACGATCGATCTGCGCGCCGCCCATCTGGGCTTGCAAGCCTTGCTCACCCTGCTGCAAGGCCGTGACGAGCCGCTGCTGTTCAGCAGCGAGGAAGCGCTGGCCTTGCTGGAGCCGGTGCAGCAGCGTTTGCAGCTGGGGCTGCAGCGCATCAATCGCGTGTTTTGATCGGTCGGATGGGGAGCATTGCCATGATGAAGCTATTGAAGCAGCACAATGACACGCTCAAGCGCGCCGCGCGTTTGCTCATTGTCTATGAGGCGCGCAGCGGCGTAGTTGCCTTGACGGACGACTGCCCGGCCCATCCGGCCAATTCCACGGCCATTCTTCAGGAGATTCAGCTGGTGCTCGCCGAGTTTCGCCGTTGGCAGCAACGGCATGGCGAGCAGGAATACGCCCGCGCCGCCATCCTGGCGATGTGGGCGTCCGGCGCGTGGAGCAACCGCGATACTTGCGCGCGGCTGTGTTATCGGCAGGCGGGGTTCAGCACGATGGCGCTGGCGCGCCAGGCCCTGGTGGGGGCGCCGGCGCCGGAGAGCGCCCGTTCCTAGAAAAGCCCCCCGCTATGGCAGCACCCCCAGCAGCGACCATAGCCGCCGCGCCTCGGCATCACTGTCTATCAGCTCCGCCAGCAGTTCGCGCAGCGGCTTTTCGCCCCACTCCACCGCGCGGTAGATCAGATAGGGCACCGGGCTGTGCGGCTCGGTGCGCGCCAGGTAGTCGGCGATGCCGCGCAACTGGCGGTAGGCGTCTTCCCGGCCCTGCGGTTCGCGTTGAGCGAAGACGGCCGCGGCCACAACGGGCGCCGACGCGCTGTTGCCCGCTTCGACGGCGGCTGGCGGCGCGGCGGTTTCCGTGCGCTCAAGCACAGCGGCCTCCGGCTGCGGGCCGGGATGCTGGGTGGCCAGTTCCTGCAAGGCCAGCGTCGCCTGTTCCAGCGCCTGGCTCAAGGGCGCGTAGGATGGCGCGTCGGCGCCCATATGCTGATCGCACCAGGCCTGTAAGCGCGCCAGCCATTGCCGGCTGCGCGCCAGCGCGCCGCGGCTGGCGTCCAGCGTGGCCGGCGGCAGCGCGCGCAGCCAGTCGTTCAGTTTCTGCTGTTCGTGGCGCGCCTGCTCGCGCTCCAGCTTGCCGTCGTCGCCGCTGGCCAGCAGCCGGCGGTTGAGGTCTTGCCATTGCCGCAGCGTCAGCGGCGCGCGTTCTTGCGGCGGCGGCGCGTCCAGCAGCGGCACTTGAGCCGCCAGCGTGGCGGCGTAGGTTTTGGCCAGCCATTCCAGCGGCCCGGTGCGGAAGCTGACATCGTCTTGCTGCGGCAGCGGGTGCAGGCTGTCCCAGAATTGTTCGCAGCTTTGCGCGGTCAGCGCCAGCGCGGCCTCCAGGCCGGGCAGACCTTGCAGGTGCAGCCAGGCTTCGCCCAGCCAGGCTATCACCATCAGGTCCTTGCTGCGTTCCGCCAGCAGCGCGGCGGCCATGCGTTCCACCGCCGGCCAGTCCGCCCGTTTCAAATCGCTTTCCCAGATGCCGGTGGGCAGGCTGGGGTCGTCTTCGCGGCGCAGTTCGCGCAGTTGATCGTATTCCGGCGCGTAGCGCAGCGGTTCTCCGCCGGGGCTGTCCGCGGCGATGGCTTGCAATAGCGCGTCCAGGCTGACGGTGGCGCTCATGGTGCGGTCCTCATGGTGGTCAAAGCGCGCATCAGCTGCCCTCTATCGCGGCCAGCCGCGGGTTGGCGGCGGCGCGGAACGGCGACGGCGGCGCGGTGTAAGGCAGGCCGCTGACGCTTAGCCCGCTCTTGCCGCCCGGCGCTTGCAGGCTCAGCCGCATGAACATTTGCGCGTTGCCGCTGCCCAGGCCGGCCGGGTTGCGCACCGGCAGCGCCAGCATCACGCTGACGTCGTTGAAGCCGTCCAGGCTGCTGGAGCGCAGCGGCGAGCTGTTTTCGCGCAGCAGGCGCAGCAGCGCCCATTGGCCGCCGTAGTTCCAGCTGGCCAGGCGCTCGAACACGGTGAGCCCGCCTTGCGCCGGGTCTTCCACCGGCGCTTGTTGCGATTCCTTGGCCCAGCGCAGGGTCAGCGTCAGCGGCTGGCCCACGTTCCAGTGCAGGCGCTGGCCGTCGCCGCTGGGGTAGCGCAGACGCTGGCCGCTGCTGGCCAGCGTCCATTCGATCACTTGGTCCGCCGCTTGCTCGTGTTCGCGGTCGGTGCGCCAGCGCACTTCCAGGTCCACGCCCTGCCATGGGCCGCCGTTGTCGCGGATGAACATCGGCCCCAGCCAGGCGCGCGCGGACTTGGCCGCGTCCAGGAAGCGCCGCGCCGCCTGGGCCTGGCCGGATTTGAGGTCTTGCAGGCCGGCCGCGGCCAGCACGCCGTTGTCGTCCATCAGGCGCATGAATTCCGCCACCCGTTCCGGCGCGGCGTCCGGCGCCGGCAGCTTGGCGGCGAAGGGGAAGCGGTTGGCCAGGTATTGATTGAAGAAGGCCGCCAGTTTTTGATAGGCGGCGGCGCCGGCCTGGCCGCGCAGCACGCCGCAGCGGTCGCTGGCCAGGCTGACCAGGGTTTGGGCGCGCTCGGCGAAGATATTGCCGGCGGCCGGCAGTTCCACTTGGTCCAGCACTGCGCGGCAATTGCCCACGTCCATTTCGTTCAGGTCTTTGCTGATCATGGTTTCCAGCACCGACGGCGCGCTATTGGCCGCTTTTTCCTTGTAGTGGCGCAGTTCGTTGGTGGCGCTTTGCCAGCGCTGCACCAGTTGCTGGTCGCTGACCGACATCTCGCTCTTGTGCGCCAGCAGCCAGCTCAGCGTTGGCGCTTGCGCCTGGGCCAGGGTGCCTATCAGTTCCAGCTGCGAGCCCAGGTATTGCTGCAGTTCGCGCGCGCCGCCGGCGCGGAAGGCGCGGGCGGCGGCGTTGCGCGAGCCGTCCCACCAGCGGAAGCTGCCTTGCAGCGGCTGGTAGACCGCCAGCCCTTGCAGGCTGCGCTCCGCGTGGCGCAGGGATTGCAGCGCGCGCCGGTCCATTTCGCGCAGCACGCCCTCGCGCATCGCCGGCTGTTCCAGGTCTTCCAGCGCCGCCAGCAGCGGGGCCACCGCCTTGGCCTGAGCCTCGAAGGCGCTGCCCTCTTCCACCGAGCCGCCCACCAGGCCGGTGGCCGGCTCGGCGTGGCGGCTGATCAACTGGTGCCACATCACTTTCGCCGCGCTGTCCTGCAAGGCGCGTTCCAGGCCCTTGCGGTAGGCCGGCGGCATTTGGGTGGCGCTGCCGGCCAGGTATTTCTGGTAGCCGTCGTAATAGCGCAGCGCCGTCGTCATCGCTTCGGCGTCCATGCGCTTCAGCCCTTCCGCTCCCGGCCCGTCGTCGTCAAGCGCGCGCGCGCCGGCCACCGCGTCCTGCTTCAGCAGCGAGGCCAGGGTCACGTTCAGCTTGAGCACTTGGTCTTGCAGTTCCAGGCCGCCGGACGGGCCTTGCGCCAGCAGCGCCGAGGACGCGCCCACGCCGCCCAGCCAACGCTTGCGGAACTCCTGGCGCGCCACCGCGGAGTAGTCCACCACCCGCGCCACCGCGTCGCGCCCTATCAGGCTGGAGCGGCGCGCGCCGTCCAGCATCGCGCTGTAGCCGGGCACCAGGTCCTGGCCGGCGGCGCGGCTCCAGGCGCTGTTGGTGGCGTTGACCAGGCTTTGCAGCAGGCCGATGTGGCCGGCGATGCTGTCCAGGTCCGCCAGGGTGTTGCCTTGGCCGGATTCCAGCATTTGCAGTTGCTTTTGCAGTTGCTGGGCGGTGAGGTCGAAGGTTTGATTGGTATAGAGCTGGCGGAGCCAGGCTTGCATCAGCGCGCTGAAGTGGTCGCCCACTTGCGGCCGGATCTTGGCGAGGTCGATCGGCGCGGCCACCAGTTGGTCGCTGGCCAGCAGGATGCGGCGCAGATTGTCGCGCTGGGCGTTTTGCGGCGCGCGCAGGCCGAGGCCGAACAGGCCGTTGGCCAATTCCGCCGCTTCGTCCAGCGTGGCGTTGCCGTCGTTCACCGCGTGGTTGAACTGGCTGACGCGCTGTTCCAGCCGCCCGGCGTCGCCGGCCAACTGCCGCGCCAGCAAGTAGGCCGGCCATTTTTCCGGGGTAGCGGTGTCGTCGCTGACGCTGTCGGAGCCGGTTTCGCCCAAGCGCCGCAGTTGTTCCGCGTCGCGCAGCAGCCGCTGTTGCAAGGGCTGCATCACCGCGCGGCGCAGCGCGTATTCGATGGTGTCGTCGATGCGGCCGTCCACCGGGGAGAACAGCGAGGTGGGCAGCAGCAGGGTGCCGAAGCGGCGCGAGGGCGCGTCCTTGAGCGCGCGCCAGAAGGCGGTGATGCTCTGCCGCGCGGCGGCGTCGTTGCTCAGTTCCGGCCGCGGCCCGCCGCGCTCCAGTTGCAGGATGCGCAGCTGGCGGCCCAGCGCGTCGGCATCCGCGGTGACGGTGTGCCAGTACCAGCTGATGCCGGCCAGCCACAAGGCGGCGAACAGGGCCATGGCGGCCAGGGTCCAGCGGTGCCAGCGCTGGCGCAGCAGCAGGATGCGCGGCACCGGCTGGGCCAGGCCCTGTTCCGCCAGCACTCGCTGGCGCAGCAGGCGGCCGGCGAACAGCGGCAGCGCCGGCGGCGGCGCGACTTCGTCCAGCTCGCCTTGCGGCGCGGCTTGGGCGCCGGTGAAGTAGATGCCGCGCAACTGCGGCGCCTCGCCCAGCGCGTTGCCGCGGAACACCGGGTCGCACAGGGCTTGCAGATTGGCGCGCGCGTCTTCGAAGCTGCGCGGCAGCAGGTAGAGGTCCGCCGAGGCCTGGCCTTGCAAGGCGCCGATCTCGGCGATGGTTTCGCTCAGGGTCAGCCGCAGTTTTTCCAGCGCCTGTTCTATCCAGTCGGATTGATAGGCGGTGCCGGCGGCATAGGGCGAGGACCAGCCCAGCATCGCGTCGCGCGCCTCGCGCGGCAGCGCCTGTGCCAGCTCCAGGAAGCCCGGGGTCTGCTCGGTTTCGGTCACCACCAGGTAGATGGGCAGGCTCAGGCCCAGCCGTTGCTGCAGGTCGTAAAACTTCTTGCCGGCGGCCAGGCCGGCGCTGACCGCCAGGTTCTCGCTCCACAGCTTGTCGGCGGACACGGTCCAGATCAGCGCGTCCAGCGGCCGGCCGGCGCGGCTGCGCAGCAGCACGCTCAAGAGCCGCCGCCAGGCGGACAGCGGCGCCAGCGCGCCTTCCGGGTGGCTGAACATATCGTCCGGGATCACCAGCACCGCGCCGTCGCCGCCGTACCACCAGCGGCCGAACCAGTTGGCTTCGCCTTCATGCCGCAGTTGCAGCGAGGCGCACAGCGCCTCGACATTGCGCACCCGATCGCCCACCGCCAGCACCCAGGGGGTCTGGTAGCGGTCTTCGGCGCCCAGTTCGCGCTCAAAGCGGCGCACCGAGCCGCGGAAGCTGCGCCGCGCCGGGTCCGCCTCGCGCCGCAGCCACCAGATCAGCGCCGCCAGCGCCAGCGCGAACAGCAGGGCCAGCAATACGATGCCGGCTATGGTCTGAATCGTCATTTATTCTGTCCGTCCCCATCCGTCCCGTGGTACAGCATGGGTTCCACCCGCGACACGATGTCATGCCAGAACACGTGCCCCACCACCGACATGCCCAGCAGGATGGCGGCCACGCCCAGCGCCAGCCGGAAGCCGTCCGGCAGCATGCGCCGCACGCTCAGCCGCTGCGGCGGCAAGGCGCTGCTGCGTTCCAGCGCCGGCGCCAGGCTGCGCATGTCGGCATCGCGCTGGTAGGCGAAGGCGAACAGTTCGCGCCGCCATTCCTCGTGCTGGGCCAGGCCGCCGGGGCCGCGCAGCCGGCCGTAGAAGCCCAGGGTCAGTGTTTGCAGGCAGACATTAGCCAGATCGCGCCCGGCCGGGTCGCGCTCGCGCAGCACTTGTTCGATCAAGGCCGGCACTTTGTCGCCGGCGGCGCGGCTGCCGAACAAGCGCTGTTCCAGCGGCGTGGCCTGCCACAGGCTCTGCCCCGGCCAGTCGTCGAACAGCAGGCGCTCGTCTATCAGCGCGACGAACAGGTATTGCAGGGCTTCGATCTGGTTTTGCCCGGCCGCGCCCACGCGCGCGCCGGCGGTGCGGCTGAGCCGCCGCGCCAGCAGCCCGCCCTGCTCGGCCGCCAGTTCGGCGGCGGTTTCGGCCTTGTGGCCGCCGCCGGCCAGTTCCCGGAACAGTTGCAGCCATTCGGCGTAAGCGTCTTCGAAAGCCGAGCCCAGCGGCGCTTGCGCCAGCGCGCCCAGCGGCTGCAGGGCGGCGTTATCCTGCATGGCGTTCTCCATCGGCCTCGTCTTGCGGGTCCGCGACGAAGAGCAGCGCTTCCCACGGTTCCAGCGCCACGCCGCCGGCCGGCAGCGTCATGCGCAGCGGCTGCTCCGGCTGCAGCCAGTCGCCGCGCGCCAGCAGCGCGAACAGCCGGGTATCGTCGCCCACGCTGTAGGCCACTTGCTCGGCGCGGTCCAGCGGCTGGAACACCAGGCCGCGCATGCGTTGGCGCGCCAGCGTGGCCACATGGGATTCGGAGGCGATGATGGCCTGGCCCAGCCATTGCTGGGCGGCGGAATCCGGCGCGCCGCCGGGCATGCGCAGGCCAATGATCAGCCGCTCGATGTCGCGCGCGGCCTCCGGCAGCAGAATCCAGAAACCGTCGGCGTCGCGGTTGAACGGCAGGCTGCGGTAGCCGGCGCGCACCCGGTCCAGCGCGGCGGACAGCCAGGCCAGCAGCGGTTCGTAGCAGGCCAGCAGCTCTTGATAGTTGAAGGCGGGAAACACCGGCGCGCCGGCGCCGGGGTCCAGCGCGGTCAGCGCGCCGGCCATGCCGGCCAGCAGGCCGAACAAGGCGGCGGGATGGGCCACGCGGCTGCCCAGCGCGGCTTCCACTTCCGGCAACCGCGCCCACAGCGCCGCCAGCTGGCGGCGGATTTCATCGATATCGTCGTCCTTGCCGGCGTCCTTGGCCTGACGCAGCCGGCCGCTGAGGAACACGCATTTTTCGCGCGCCTTGGCGCACAGCGCCGCCACCTTGCGCCCCAGCGGGCTGTCCGGCAGCACCCGCGGCGACGGCGGCGCGTAAGCGCGGCGGGCAAAGCCGCCGCCTTGCTGGGCGATGCGCAGCAGCGGCAGGCAGATCATGTCGGCGCGCTCGGCCTCGGTGACCAGGCGGATGTCCGGCCGCCACAAGGTCAGGCTGGCCGGGTTTTCGCCGCTGCTCAAATCCGGCACCGCCTCGCTGTTTTCCGAGCGGTAGCGGCCGGTCATCGCGTCCAGCCGGCCGGCGCGCCACAAGGGCGGCAAGGCCAGGTAGACCGTCACCGTGCGCCCCGGCGCTTCCGCCGCGGCCGCGGTCACGTCGCAGCTGAGCTCGGCGCCGTCGCCGGCGTCGAAGCGCAGCGGCAGACCGTCCGGCAGCACCGCTTCCAGCGTGGACACCCGCGCCACGCCGCCGGCCAGCGCCGCTTCGTCCAGCTCCAGCTCCAACACCCCCCAGTACAGCGGCTGGGCCGCCGCCGCCAGCGCCGCGGCCACCCCATCCGCGCGCAGGGACTGCCATTGAAAATGCTGGGGCAGCAACTGCATCCCCTCGTACCAACACACCGCCTGTGGCACTGCTTTCAAACCGCTCTCCCCCCGCTACGGCTCCATCAGCCGCATATTCTTGCTTTCAAAACGCAACCAGACTTTCTTGCGCGTATCCAGGCTCAGCCGGTGCATGCCGGGTCCGGCGTAGCCGGCGTACACCAGCAGCCCGGCCGCCGACTCGCCGCGTATCGGCACGTCCTCGGTCTCCAGGTGCTGGCCCGGCACCAGCTCCAGTTCCCATACCTTGAGGTCCACCGGATAGTCGCGCCGCAGCTGCTCGCGCTGCTCGAACCACTTGGCCGCCGGCAGCCCCAGCAGCAGCTTGTGCAGCTCCGGGTCCTTGACCGCGACGAAATCCACCGCCAGCGGCGTGTCGTCATTGGCCATGCTGACCACGTCCAGCATGGCCGCCTGCAATTTCACCGATGGGCCGAAGCCCAGGGACGAACATCCGCCCAAGCCCAAAACCAGACAGCAGCACAGCCCGGCCAGATACCCGTTGCGCATCCGCATCACCCAAACGCCGTTATCCATTGCAAATAATATTGGCAAAAAAACGCCGTCAGTTCTATAGGAATTGTTAAGCCGAGGGCATTGAAAAATGCAAATTGCAAGCATTTGTCAGCAAAAAAGGCTTCCATGCGGCGTTCAGGACCGGCATCAATGAAAAAAGAAGCCGGGACCATCAAACTCGTCAATGGTCAGACAATCCAGCAACAAGCCAATTCGGGCACCGGGCGCAAGCGCCGAGTCCGCCATTGGCGTCAACTCACCGATCGAGGTCTGTTATGGCAGAAAGCACTCAGCACAAGCTGGACCGGATTCGTCCGCCGCGCGTGCAAATCACGTATGACGTGGAAATCGGCAACGCCCTGGAAAAACGGGAGCTGCCGCTGGTGGTTGGCATCCTGGCGGACCTGGCCGGCAAGCAGGAGCAGCCGCTGCCCAAGCTCAGCGAGCGTCGTTTCGTGGAGATAGACCGCGACAACTTCAACGCGGTGCTGGCCTCGCTGAGCCCGCGCGTCACCGCCCAGGTGGACAACGCGCTGTCCGACGACGGCAGCAAGCTCAACGTGGAGCTGAAGTTCAACCACTTCGACGACTTCGACCCGGTCAACATCGTCAAGCAAGTCACCCCGCTGCGCCGGCTGTACGAGGCGCGCCAGAAGCTGCGCGACCTGCTGACCAAGCTGGACGGCAACGACGAACTGGACAAGCTGTTGCAGGACGTGGTGGCCAACACCGAGGAACTGCAAAAGATCAAGAGCGCCCGCCCGGAGGCCCCGGCCGCCGCGGAAGCCGCGCCGGCGCCGGACGCGCCGCCGGCCGCCTGACGCCCCGCCCGACCCCCTGATACCGGAGACACCTCATGGCAAAAACCCAAGCCGAAGCGCCCAGCGGCGACGCCGCCTCGCTGTCGCTGCTGGACCGCATCATCCAAGAAGGCCGCATGGCCCACGACGACATCCAGCAGGAATACGCCAAAGACCTGCTGTCCGAATTCGCCACCCAGGTGCTGGACGAAGGCATGGCCATCGACAAAGACACCGTGGCGATGATCAACCACCGCATCGCCATCATCGACCAATTGCTGAGCAAGCAGCTCAACAACATCCTGCACCACCCGGACGTGCAGAAGATGGAAGCCTCCTGGCGCGGCCTGCACTACCTGGTGATGAACACCGAGACCAGCAGCCGGCTGAAGCTGCGCCTGCTCAACGCCACCAAGGACGAGCTGCAGAACGACCTGGAAAAGGCGGTGGAATTCGACCAGAGCGCGCTGTTCAAGAAGATTTACGAGGAAGAGTACGGCACCTTCGGCGGCCACCCCATCAGCCTGCTGATCGGCGATTACGAATTTGGCCGCCATCCGCAGGACGTGGCGCTGCTGGAGAAGCTGTCCAATGTGGCCGCCGCCGCGCACGCGCCGCTGATCTCCGCCGCCAGCCCGCGGCTGTTCGACATGAGCAGCTTCACCGAACTGGCGGTGCCGCGCGACCTGGCCAAAGCCTTTGAAAGCGCCGAGCTGATCAAATGGCGCTCCTTCCGCGCCAGCGAGGACTCCCGCTACGTCAGCCTGGTGCTGCCGCACATCCTGCTGCGCCTGCCCTACGGCCCGGACACCAAGCCCACCGAAGGCATGAACTACGTGGAAGACGTCAACGGCACCGACCACGGCAAATATCTGTGGGGCAACGCCGCCTACGCGCTGGGCCAGCGCATCACCGACGCCTTCGCCAAATACGGCTGGTGCGCGGCCATCCGCGGCGTGGAAGGCGGCGGCGCGGTGGAAGGCCTGCCGGCCCATACCTTCGGCACCGTGTCCGGCGACATCGCGCTCAAATGCCCCACCGAGATCGCCATCACCGACCGCCGCGAGAAAGAGCTGGACGGCCTGGGCTTCATCGCGCTGTGCCACAAGAAAAACACCGATCTGGCGGTGTTCTTCGGCGGCCAGAGCGCCAACCAGCCCAAGGTCTACAACACCAACGCCGCCAACGCCAATGCGCGCATCTCCGCGATGCTGCCCTATGTGCTGGCCGCCTCGCGCTTCGCCCACTACATCAAGGTGATCATGCGCGACAAGATCGGCAGCTTCCTGACCCGCGACAATGTGGAAACCTATCTGAACAACTGGATAGCGGACTACGTGCTGGTCAACGACAACGCGCCGCAGGAGGTGAAGGCCCAGTACCCGCTGCGCGAAGCGCGGGTGGACGTGACCGAAGTGCCGGGCAAGCCCGGCGCCTACCGCGCCACCGTCTTCCTGCGCCCGCACTTCCAGCTGGAAGAACTGACCGCGTCCATCCGCCTGGTGGCGGAGCTGCCGCCGCCGGCCGCCGCCTGACGCCACACCAAGGGCCCGCCGCGCGGCGGGCCTGAACCGATACCCTCCAAGGAGCAAGCAAAGCAATGGACGCCATCATTCTGGACCTGGGCAGCGACATCAAGGGCGAGTGCAAGCTGGAAGGCTACACCGACAAGATCGAAGTGCTGTCCTACAGCCACAACGTGGCCATGCAGGTGACCAACGACGTCAGCAACACCGAACGCACCTCCGGCAAGCCGCATATCGGCGAATTCAGCCTGACCAAGTTCACCGACAAATCCACGCCGGAACTCAACGCCTACTGCTGCCAGGGCAAGAACATCCCCGAGGTCAAGATCACCATAGGCCGCAACGCGGCGGACAGCAGCGGCAAGGTGCTGCCCTACATCGTCTATACCCTGACCAACGCCATCCTGTCCAATGTCAGCGTCAGCGGCGGCACCGGCGGCAAGCCGGTGGAAAACCTCTCGCTCAACTTCACCAAGATCAAGTGGGAGCTGACCACCCAGAAAGACACCGGCGCCAAGGACGGCAATGCCGCCGCGGTGTGGGACCTGGCCGCCAACAAGTACTCCAAGTAAACCATGCGCCAGCCCGCCCAGTTCCGCCCGGGTCTGTTCGAACTGCTGGCCGACGCCGAACCGCGCCAGCGGCTGGAGGCCGAGCCGCTGCTGCGGGTGGACCGCCGCCAGTTGCAGGAATCGGTGCGGGCGGAACTCGCGCGGCTGCTGTCCAGCCGCCGCGCGGCCCAACCCTACCTGGCCGAACTCAGCGTCATCGATTACGGCGTGGCGGACTGGAGCGCGCTGCACCCTGAGCGCGCCGAAGACCGCCAGCAGTTGGCGCGCGAGATCCGCCAGGCAATACGCAGCTTCGAACCCCGGCTGGCCGCGCCGCGCGTCAGCGTGGACACCGTGCCGGGCCGCGGCCTGCTCCTCAGTGTGCGCATAGACGGCGAACTCCACGCCGACGGCAGCCGCTGGCCGGCCGCCTTCGTCGCCGAGCTGGACCCGTCCGGCGCGCGGCTCACCGCCTGCGAGGACGCCGGCTGATGGAATCGCTGGACCCGCGCCTGCTGGACTACTACCAACGCGAACTCGCCTACCTGCGCCACGCCGGCGGCGAATTCGCCCACCGCTACCCCAAGGTGGCGCACCGCCTGCAACTGAGCGACGGCGAATGCCCGGACCCGCAAGTGGAGCGGCTGCTGGAAGGCTTCGCCCTGCTGTGCGCGCGGCTGCAACGCCGGCTGGACGACGACTACTCCGAACTCACCGACGCGCTGCTGGAGCAGCTCTACCCGCACGCGCTGCGGCCCATGCCCTCCTGCGCCATCGCCCGCTTCGAGCCGGACCCGGACAAGGGCAAGCTGGACGCCGGCTACCGCATCGAGCGCGGCACCCCGCTGTTCGTGGCCACCACCGCCGGCGACAGCCTGCGTTTCCGCACCAGCGCCGCCGTCACCCTGTGGCCGCTGCGGCTCGCCGCCGCCAGCCTGCTGACCGAGGACGAAGCCCAGGCCGCCAGCGGCCTGGCCCAGGCGCGCGCCGCCCTGGTGCTGCGGCTGGAAAAACTGGGGCCGGAGCCGCTGGGCGCGCTGCCGCTGCACAGCCTGCGCATCCACCTGGCCGGCTCGCCGCTCAACGCCGCCGCGCTCTACGACCTGCTGTCCGCCCACAGCCTGCAAATCAGCTGCCGGCTGCCGGAGCGGCCCGGCCTGGCGCCCTCCATCCGCCCCGGCGCGCTGCCGCGCGCCTGCGGCTTCGGCGCCGACGAAGCGCTGCTGCCGGCCGAGGACGGCGTGCATCCGGCGCACGCGCTGCTGGCGGAATACTTCGCCTGCCCGGAAAAATTCGCCTTCTTCGACCTGCCGCTCAGCCTGCCGCGCCAAGCGGAGCGGCAGTTGGAAATCGTCATCGCCTTCGAACGCGCGCCGGCCGGCCGCCTGGGCATCCATCACGGCGACATCGCGCTGGGCTGCGCGCCGGTGATCAATCTGTTTCCGCACACCTCGGAGCCGCTGCGCCCGGACGGCAGCCGCAGCGAATACCTGCTGGTGGCCGACGCCCACCGCGACCACAGCGTGGAAATCCACTCCATCCGCCAGCTGCGCGCCGCCGGGCCGGACGGCGCGCGCCGCATCGCCCCCTACTTCGCCTGCAGCCACGGCGAAGGCGGTGACGGCCGCTACTGGCACGCGCGCCGCGTGCGCGGCCTCAACCGGCTGCGCCCCGGCAGCGACATGCTGCTGACCCTGGTGGACGCGGATTTCGACCCGCTGGCCGCCAGCGAGCTCAGCCTCACCGCCGAACTGCTGTGCACCAACCGCCACCTGGCCGAGCAACTGCCGGCCGGCGCGCCGCTGATGTTCGAACTGCCCGGCCCGGTGGGCCAGGCGCGGCTGCTGCGCCCGCCGCGGCCGCAAACCGAAGCCGCGCTGGACGGCGCCTCGCGCTGGAAACTGGTGTCCCAGCTCAGCCTCAACCACCTGTCGCTGAGCGAAGGCCCGCAGGCGCTGGCCGCGCTGCGCGAAATGCTGGCGCTGCACAATCTGGGCGAACAGCCGGCCGCGCGCCGCCAGATCGAAGGCATAACCGCGCTCGGCAGCGAACGCATCGTCGACCACGTCGGCGCCGACGCCTGGCGCGGCTGGCGCAACGGCCTGCTGCTGACGCTGGAGCTGGACCCGGCCTGCTTCGCCGGCGGCAGCCGCGTGCTGTTCGCCGCCGTGCTCGCCCACTTCTTCGCCCTCTACGCCCACGCCAACCGCTTCGTGCGCACCCGACTCGTCCACCAGCAACAGGAGATCCAGACATGGCAGCCGCCGCCCGGCCCCAGCCTGGTTCTGTAGCCGAGCGGCTGCTGACGCGGCCGCAGGGCTTCGAATTCGCCCAGGCGGTGATGCTGCTGGAACGGCTGACGCCGCAAGCCGCGCCGCTGGGCCAGGGCGCGGACCCGGCGCGCGAGGCGCTGCGGCTGCGCGGCCCGCTGCTGCCCGCCTTCGCCGCCAGCGAACTGAGCGCGCTGGAACCGGGCGCGCTGGGCGGCGACGCGCGGGACGGCCAGCCGGCACTCGATGTCGAATCCTTCGGCCTGGGCGGCCCGGACGGCCCGCTGCCCTACGCCTACCAGGAATGGCTGCAACAACGCCGCCAGGACAAAGACCACGCGCCAGCGGAATTCCTGCAACTGTTCCAGCACCGGCTGCTGGCCCTGCTCTACCGCGCCCAGCGCAAATACCGGCTGGCGCCCAGCTTCGCCGCGCCGCGGCTCAGCCCGGCGCGGCCGCTGCTGCTCAGCCTGTGCGGCCTGCTGCCCGCCGGCCTGCAACAACGCCAGGCGGTGCCGGACGCCGCGCTGCTGGCCCGCGCCGCCCTGCTGGCGGACCGCCGCCGCTCGCTGGCCGGCTTCGCCGCCTTGGCCAGCCGCCACCTGGCCGCGCCGGTGCAAGCCAGCCCCTACGCCGGCGGCTGGCGCGAGATCCCCCCGGCCAGCCGCACCAGCATCGGCCCCAAGGGCCGCAACGCCGCGCTCGGCCAGGGCGCGCTGGCCGGCCGCCGCGCCTGGGACGAACACGCCGGCATCCGCCTGACCGTGGGCCCGCTGGACCCGGCCGGCTACCGCGCCTTCCTGCCCGACGGCGAACGCCACCGCGCGCTGGCCGCGCTGGCGGACTTCTACTTTGGCCCGGATCTGGACATCCAGCTCAGCCTGCTGTGGCAAGCGCCGGCCGCCGCGCTCAAGCTGCAAGCCCGCGCCGCGCCGCGGCTGAGCTGGGACAGCTGGCTGGGCGGCCCCGGCGGAGCGCGGCGGCTGGACACCCGGCTGCAACGGCCGCCCCCGGCCGGCGAGGACGCGGCATGAGCGCCGAACTGTCCGAACTGGTGGCCCGCCTCAATCCCAGCTGCCGCAAGGCGCTGGAGCTAGCCGCGCAGCGCTGCCTGCAGCAAAGCCACTACTACGTGGAAATCGAACACGTGCTGCTGGAGCTGCTGGAGCTGCCCAACGGCGACCTGCCGCTGCTGCTGCCCAAGCTGGGCCTGAGCCCGGACCAACTGAGCGCGGAGCTGCGCCGCAGCCTGGACCAGTTCAAGCGCGGCGAAACCCGCGCCCCGGCCTTCTCCAGCCACACCGTGGCCTGGCTCAAGGAAGCGCTGCTGCTGGCCACGCTGCGCCAGCAGGCCAGCATCCGCTCCGGCCTGCTGCTGCTCACCCTGCTGGAGCGCGACGAGCTGCGCAATCTGCTGCTGATCGGCGCGCCCTGCCTGCTGCGCGCGCCGCGCCAGCCGCTGAGCGAACAACTGGACGCCTGGGCCGCCGCCTCGCGCGAAGCCCCGTCCGCCGCGGCGGCGGAACCGGCCGGCGCGCTGGCGCGCTTCACCCACGACCTGGTGGCCGACGCCCGCGCCGGCCGCATCGATCCCATCGTCGGCCGCGACGGCGAAATCCGCCAATGCCTGGACATCCTGCTGCGCCGCCGCCAGAACAACCCCATCCTGGTGGGCGCGCCCGGCGTGGGCAAAACCGCGGTGGCGGAAGGCCTGGCGTTGCGCATCGCCCACGAGGAAGTGCCGCCGGCGCTGGCCGGCGTCGGCCTGCTGGCGCTGGACCTGGGCCTGCTGCAAGCCGGCGCCGGACTCAAGGGCGAGTTCGAACAAAGGCTGCAAAGCGTGATGGACGACATCCGCGCCGCCGCCCGGCCCATCATCCTGTTCATCGACGAAGCCCACACCCTGGTGGGCGCCGGCGCGGCCGAGGGCCACAGCGACGCCGCCAACCTGCTCAAGCCGGCGCTGGCGCGCGGCGAGCTGCGCACCGTGGCCGCCACCACCTGGCAGGAATACAAGAAATACTTCGAACGCGACCCGGCGCTGGCGCGGCGCTTCCAGCCGGTGCAAGTGGAAGAGCCGGACGAAGACCGCGCCGTGGCCATGCTGCGCGGCGTCGCCGCCCGGCTGGAACAACACCACGGCGTGCGCATCCTGGACGCCGCCATCCACGACGCGGTCAAGCTGTCCCACCGCTACATCTCCGGCCGCCAGCTGCCGGACAAGGCCATCAGCGTGCTGGACACCGCCTGCGCCCGCGTGGCGCTGGCCCAACACGACCAGCCGCCGCAGCTGGAAAACCTGCGCCATCGCCAGACCATGCTGGACGAGGAACTGGAGCGGCTGCTGAACGAACAGGCCACCGGCCTGGACCACGCCGCCCGCATCGCCGCGCTGCGCCAAGACAGCGCGCGCCAGCTGCAAGCCATGCGCGAACTGACCGTGCGCTGGCAGGACGAATTGCGCGCGGTGCGCGAAATCCTGCGCACCCGCCAGCAACTGCTGGACTTCCTGGCCAGCGAGCCCGAGCTGCCCGCCGGCGAACCGCCGCTGCTGCTGGAAGAAGCCGAAGACGGGACCGCGACCGCCGACGAGGACGAAGCCGCGGACCCGGCGCTGCGGCTGGCGGAACAACTGGCGCGGCTGGAAGCCGGCCTGGACGCGCTGCGCCAGGACGACCCGCTGGTGCCGGAACACGTGGACTCCAAGGCGGTGGCCGCCGTCATCGCCGGCTGGACCGGCATCCCGGTGGGCAAGATGCTGGCCGACGAAGCCTACGCCATCCGCACCCTGGCCCAGCGCATGGGCCAGCGCGTGATCGGCCAGCCGGCAGCGCTGGGCAAGATCGCCCAACGCATCCAGGCCTACCGCGCCGGCCTGACCGACCCCGGCAAGCCGGTGGGCGTCTTCCTGCTGCTCGGCCCCACCGGCGTGGGCAAGACCGAAACCGCCTACGCGCTGGCCGACGCGCTCTATGGCGGCGAACGCAATCTGATCGTGGTCAACCTGGCGGAATACCAGGAAGCCCATAGCGTCAGCCAGCTCAAGGGCGCGCCGCCCGGCTATGTCGGCTACGGCCAGGGCGGCGTGCTGACCGAAGCGGTGCGGCGCAAGCCGTATAGCGTGGTGCTGCTCGACGAAATCGAGAAAGCCCACCCGGACGTGCTGGAAGCCTTCTACAACGTGTTCGATAAGGGAGTCATGGAAGACGGCACCGGCCTGACGGTGGACTTCAACAACACCATCATCCTGGCCACCAGCAATGTGGGGGCGGAGCTATTGCAAACCACGCCAGGCGAACAGCTCGCCACCCAGTTGTTCGACGAACGCCTGCGCAAGACGCTGCTACAAACCTTCCGCCCCGCCTTCCTCGCCCGCATGACCGTGGTGCCCTATCCGCCGTTGGCGGAACGCACATTGGAAAACATCGTGATCAACAAGCTGGAAAAACTGCAAGCCCGCTATAAGGCGGCGACAGGGAAACAATTCGATTTCGACCCGGCCATTGTGAAAGCGGTATTGGCCAAATGCAGCTCTGCTGGCGCGCGGGATATCGAGAATGTATTGATGGAACAGGTGACCGGGAAGTTGGCGGAGTGGGTGTTGGAATAATCATTCCAAAAACTGAGACGATGATTAACTGCTGAAAATATCCTTCAACTTATTATTTAGGACGCGGAAGCACAAAACATGAAACCAGGCAATGAAGTTTTAGCTTTGCTCCGCGACCAACCCAATGTTGCAATCAGCGCGTGGGGATTTATTGTAAGGGGAGCCATCCTACGCAATGCAGTGGGAGGAGGATGCACACTTGCTTGCGCGCGATACAACCAGTCGAGCATCTACCAGATCACGGCAACCGCTGGCGGCCCAGATTGGTACATTCCATTCAATCAAGGTGAAGCGCGATATTGCGATGTTCCCAGCGGTCAACCAGACGGCACTTTGGTTGTGACTTTCCCCATGAATGGTTGCGCACTGGCTGTACATGCGACAGCTACTGGGAATCGATTCTTTCATGATTCTGACGGCAATTCCATGGGTGGAATTGTGGTGGGCGCGCAGAAAATTCGTGTATCAAATGACGATTACTCAGGGCCAGAAAATACAACACAAGAGCGCTGCCGCCGTTATTTCGGACCAGACATGGATAATGTCGGCGGCTATGAGCACACAATCATCTGTGTCAAAAGAGGGGGACAATGGCATGTATACGGATCTGCAATCATCAGAGTGAATGCAGATGCATGGCAAGTAAAAGATCGCGTTCCCTATGCACTAGGTCAGTTTGATGATTAAGCATGGTTAATTTTCTTTACTCTCACATGACTGCATGTCTACCGCCGACAGCCTTAAAAGGAGAAAAGCATGCCTTTTTGGGACACTCTCCCGTATTTCAATGGCCCTGTTGCTTACAACATCTCACTACAAGGAGACTTATTACAACAAAACCATGTCAACACATCCAGAATAGGTCCTCGCTATATTTTCGACTATCCATGGGGAAATCATGTTGTTCTATCTGACATCCTTGGATCACCAGGACCATGCGCTTTAGTGTACTGGCTCCCATGGCAGCACAACGAAATAACAGCAGTAACATGGAGACAGCTCTATCAGTCTGGCTGCCGCTGCTTTCTAACTTCAGAGTTCTCCGGATGCCGCTTCGTTATCGACTCTTACGGAGTTGCCCATATTGCCTACTGGCAAGCGATTGGCCCTGCCTCCTACAGCCAAAGCGCAGCTCGCGACTATAAAGAAAGCACGCTTGGCCCTACTCCATCTCGTCGCAGAAAACTCTCGATAACCGGCAGTAGCGCTTCCATAGGAGAGGTCAACTCCGGATCGTTAAGCTATGGCTGGTATGGGCTGCAAGAAAGTCGATCCATCGTCTGCGGCTATTTAAACCCCATTAATAATAGATGGCAATTTAAGGCATTCATTTATAGGGCCGGCTACCAAGGTGGATACTGGTTCAACCTATGACTAGTTCCTAAGGAAAAAAAATTTGACTGTCACCATCATGAGTTAGCTGACTACCATGCCCCACCCCGCTGAAAAAACCTACTCGCGCCCACCAAGCGCTTCAGCACTAAAAAAACAGTACCCTACCTTCCCCTCATGTCTAGCGATGAGGCGCTCACACTAGTAGTCAAGACCGTAAATTGCATGCTAGGTGACACCATAATTAACCAATTTCATACATGAAATTATAAAAACGGCACCACCACTACCAGCAAGACATTTTATTTTACCTAAATATTGCTCAAGTGAAGCTAACCCGCCGTCAGAATACATAGGCATGAATGAGTAATAATATTTATTGGAAAAAGTGACAGAAAATTGGCGCAATAGGAAAAACACCTGACAAAGCATTCGATCAAAAAACAGCCCAAAACCACCAATACAATCCAACCCTAGGAAAGAAAAAAGTGACCAAGAAAATGTATGTATTCATACCTGAAACCAAGCAACAATTCCATCAAGTCACGATGGCAAAGATAGCCAATCAATTTGACTCAAATCCCAGCGACCCATTCATATGCAAAGATATAGAAATCATACAAGGAACCCATAAACCAGGAAAAAACAAACTATCAAAATTACCCAACGAATCTGAACAAAGTCTTTATATAGTAGGGCATGGAGCTCCTGGCATGAATCGAATAAGAATAGGAGAATCCGCTGAAATACCACACTTCGAGACGGGTGAAAACATGACAGCAGAGCAACTAGTACAATCACTAAAGCTAAATGGCCTAGCCAATGACTTCTGTGGCAAAATAAAATTATGGATTTGCAGTAGTGGAGCCGAAGGAAATGGCAACCCCGCACTAGCCACCCTAGTATACTTAGCATTAAAAAAAGAGGGATTTCTCAAATGTAGAGTTTATGGATACAGTTATACTTTACGCGCTAATAGATACAATGAACACACTGACACAAAATTTGCAGTTGTAGCACCCATAAAAAATGGCAGCAAAGTTGGCACGATAAAAACCACCACCCCAGAAGGAATTGTTGAAAAACTAATCAGGGCACGTGATGCAAGACTTGAATTCACATCAGGCTAACTAAAAAACAAAACCATGAAAATCCAAAACATCGCAACAACAACATTAATTATACCACTCCAAAACTCGA
Source organism: Chromobacterium sp. (assembly GCF_041912965.1). Classification (NCBI taxonomy): domain Bacteria; kingdom Pseudomonadati; phylum Pseudomonadota; class Betaproteobacteria; order Neisseriales; family Chromobacteriaceae; genus Chromobacterium; species Chromobacterium sp. Next base: position 153,048 of record NZ_JAYSGF010000003.1, read on the forward strand.
CTTTAATTAAACACATTGCAGCCCAACAGTTACCGCATTAATTATTAGATCACCTTTGCCGTTAAACCATGTGAAATAAAACCGCCATGCCCCGCCCCTCCGACAAAACTACCCCGCTCTCGCTCAGCGCCTCGGCGCTGAAAGAGTTGTACCCGGACAGCCTGTCCGGCGACGAGGCGCTGAACGCGCTGGGCAGCTTCACTCTGGCCGGCTTCAGCGATAGCGCGCTGACGCTGGACCAGGCGGTGGCCTCCCACCTGACGCTGAGCCTGCGCCGCGACGACAACACCCGGCCGCTAGACGGCCTGTGCGCGGCGATACGCCAGCTGCCGGGCGACGCCACCGCGGACCGCTACAGCGTGACGCTGCGGCCCTGGCTGTGGTGGTTGAGCCTGGCCGGCAACAACCGCATCTTCCAGAACCAGAGCGTGCCGGACATCGTAAAAGCGGTATTTGCCGGCCACGGTTTCAGCGACTACCAGCTGAAGCTGGACACGACTTACCCCAAGCGCGAGTACTGCGTGCAGTTTGGCGAGAGCGATCTCAATTTTGTGATGCGGCTGCTGGAAGACGCCGGCATCTTCTGGTTCTTCACCCACGCCGACGGCAAGCACACCCTGGTGCTGGCGGACGGCAACAGTCATTTCCCGGACTGCCCCAATAACGCCAAGATCCCCTACCTGGGCCAGGACCTGGGCGGGCGCGAGCTGGAAGGCGTGCGCAGCGCCGGCATCAGCCGCCAGGCGGTGGCCGGCGGCTACCGCGCCGGCGATTACGAATTCACCACCGCCAGCGCCTCGCTGTACGCGCAGGCGCTGGCCAAATCCGACCTGCCCAACCTTTACCAATACCCGGGCGGCTACGCCAAGAAGGCCGACGGCGACGCGCTGGCCAAGCAACGCAGCGACGGCCTGCGCGCCGAGGAAGTGGAACTGGTGGGCGACAGCGACTGCCGCTGGCTGATTCCCGGCCACTGCTTCACCCTGAGCGGCCACCCGGACCCGGCCTGCAATATCGCCTGGGTGGTGACCCGCGTCAGCCACGAGGCCGGCCAGCAGCATTACCGCAACCGCTTCGCCGCCATTCCCAAGGCCACCCCCTACCGCCCGCCGCGGCTCACTCCCAAGCCGGTGATGCACCCGCAGGTGGCCAAGGTGGTGGGCAAGGCCGGCGAGGAGATCTGGACCGATAAATACGGCCGCGTCAAAGTGCAATTCCCCTGGGACCGCGACGGCAAGGACGACGAATCCAGCTCCTGCTGGCTGCGGGTGATGCAGCCGTGGAGCGGCAAGGGCTTTGGCATGCAGTTCATCCCGCGTATCGGCCAGGAAGTGATTGTCAGCTTCATCGACGGCGACCCGGACAAGCCGCTGGTCAGCGGCTGCGTCTACAACGGCGACAACGCGCTGCCTTACGAACTGCCGGCCAAGCAGGCGCAGTCCGGCCTCAAGACCAACTCGACAAAAGGCGGCGGCGGCTTCAACGAGTTGCGCTTCGACGACAGCAAGGACAAGGAGGAAGTGTTCTTCCAGGCGCAGAAGGACTACACGGTGAAAGTGCTCAACGACGCGGCCGCCGACGTGGGCCACGACGAAACCCTGGTGGTGAAGAACGAGCGCAAGCGCAGCGTCACCGAAGGCAACGACAGCCTCAGCGTGGACAAGGGCAACCGCACCGTGGAAGTGAAAACCGGCAATGAAACCCTCAACGTCAAGGGCAAGCGCACGGTCAAGGTGGAGGGCGACCAGAGCCACAGCACCGGCGGCAATCACGAGCACAAGGTCAGCGGCAACTATACCCTGACCGTGGACGGCAACCTCACGCTCAAGGTGACGGGCACCATTACCTTGCAAAGCGGCGGCGCCTTCACCGCCAAGAGCGACGCCGCCTACACCGCCCAGGCCGGCACCAGCCTGACCAACAAGGCCGGCACCGGGCTCACCAACCAGGCGGGCACCGAGCTGACCAATAAAGCCGGCACCACGCTGACCAACGACGCCGGGGTGTCGCTGACCAATAAGGCCAGCGCCAGCCAGACCGTGGACGGCGGCGGCATGCTCACCCTCAAGGGCGGGCTGATCCAGCAGAACTGATGCGATGGCGGAACCGATAGACATCCAGCAAGACCAGCAGCGCTTCGTCGGCCAGTTGGGCGACGGCAAGCTGCAAGGCCCGGCGCGCATCGACCAGGCCGGCGCGCCGCTGGCGCGCTTCCACTACCAGGACGGCCAGTTGCACGGCCCGGCCACCTTGCTGCACCCCGGCGGCCAGCCCTCCGCCCAGCTGCATTACCAGCGCGGCCAGCTGCACGGCGCCGCGCAGTACTGGTCGCCGGAGGGCGCGCTGCAACGCCAGGCTCATTACCGCCACGGCCTGCCGCACGGCGAAACCCGCACCCTGTTTCCCAACGGCCAAACGGCGGAGCTAGCGGTCTACCGCAAGGGCTTCAAGCACGGCCTGCAACAACGCTACCACCCCAACGGCGCGCTGGCGGAACGGCAGAACTTCATCGAGGGCAAACCGCTGGGGCCGCCCGAACGCTTCGCCGACGACGGCCGGCCGCTGAACGCGGACGGCAAGCCGATGGCACGCTGGCGCTGGTGGTGGCATAGAATGATGGGGTGAAGACACGGCCGCCCGCTGACTTAGCGCCGGTTCAACATCTCACCCGTTAAAAGCAAGGCCAAGGCAACGACAAAGAAAGCGGCGTCTTCCGTTGCCGCTAGTGGATTAAGTCATGTGACATCAAGGGATTTGCCGGCAGCGCCTATCGTCTTGAGGAGCCTGAATATGCCCGCTCTCGTCATCGCAATACTGATTTGCCTGGGCATGCTAGGCTGGCCGCCGGCCGCCAGCGCCGCCTCCGTGGTCAAAATCGCGTCGGACGACTGGTGTCCCTATATCTGCGCGGATCAAAGCCGGATCATCGGCGGTTATTTGGTGGAGCTGACGGATCAGGCGCTGAACTCGCAGGGGTATCAAGTGGAGGCTATATTCCTGCCCTTGAACCGCGCGATGAAGATGACCGAGGAAGGCGTTATCGATGGCATCTATGCGCCGGCGCTGGATCAGCGCCTGCTGCTGAGCAAGCCGATGGCTTATTCACGTGCCTGCTTTTATACCCTCAAGGACAGCAATTGGCGCTACCACGGCTTGCCATCCCTGGCCCATCAATCGCTAGGGCTGATCGCAGACTACGGCTACGACGGCGGCGCTTTCGATGACTGGCTCCTTACCGCCAAGGCGCAAGGTTTTCACATTGAGTCCAATATTGGCCAGACCGCCGGCAGCACCAATATCAAAAAGCTGTTACTGAAGCGGTATTCCATCCTGCTGGAGCATGAGACGGTGATGAATCACTTGATTGCCGTGATGCGGGTGGACGGCAGCCTGCGCAAAGCCGGTTGCCTGGAGCAAGCGCTGACCATCGTCATCGGCGTGGGCAGGAGCAATCCCAACGCTCACGCCCTGGTCCGGGCGATCAACACCGGCCTGGAGACGATCAGGGCATCGGGACAACTCGATGGGCTGAAAACGAAATACAAGATCAGCACGGAGTGAACACCGGTTCAACGCCTAGCGAGCGCAAGGCATGGCAAGCCACGGCAAAGGCGGCTCGCGCCTCCGCTAGATGAGCATATTGCAACCGCACTCAACTCAAGCTCCCAGCAAACGCGGCTGACGATGAAGCAGCCCTCGCCCCGTCATTAGCTGGCAATTAGAACAGGTGCAACCCGCCAAACCCCTGTTCAGAGCCTTCTGCGTCTTGTTGCCCGCCCGCACAGGCCATAGAATCCCGCCACTATCTATCTTTAAGAAACTGTTCAAAGTCTGCTGCGCGCCGGCGATGCATCGCCGACGCGCAGCAGATCGTAAACAGCTTCTCTGAGCCGAAAGCATCTCTCGGACACCCCCTCATGGGGGTGCTTTTATTTTTGCGTTTGGAAACCGCCATGGACCTCAGCACCCTGCTCGCCAGCTTCGCCTCCGCCTTCAACCAAGACCAGCGCCTGCTCACCCTCAGCCTGGGCGACGGCAGCGTGGCGGCCGAGCAACTGCTGCCGCTGAGCCTGGCCGGCGAGGAAGGCGTGTCCCGGCCTTACGCCTACCAGTTGGTGTGTCTGTCCCCGGACGGCGCGATCGAACTCAAGACCCTGCTCGGCCTGCCGGCCCGCCTCGGCATTCTCGATGCCGCCGGCGCGGAGAGCCTGCGCTGCGGCGTGGTGTCCAAGGTGCAGAGCCTAGGCTCGGATGGCGGCTTCAGCCGCTACCAGTTGACCATCGAACCGCCGTTCGCGCTGCTGCGCCATCGCGTCAGCTCACGGGTGTTCCAGGACCTGTCGGTGCCGGACATCGTCAAACAGATCCTGGCCGAGCATCAGCAAGCCAACCCGGTATTCGCGCGGGTGCAGACCTTGGAGTTCAAGACCGGCCCGGCCTCACCACGCAGCTACTGCCTGCAATACCGCGAATCCGATTACGACTTCATCGTGCGGCTGCTGCACGAAGAGGGTTATGCCTGGCGTTTTGATCATGTCGATGGTGACACCCCCCAGGTGCAGCTGGTCGCCTTCGACGACCCCTACAGCCTGCCGCCGGCCGGCGTGGAACGGGTGCGCTTCCACCGCAGCGACGCCACCGAAGCCGAGGACGGCCTGACCGAGTGGAACGCGCAGCGCCAGATCGTGCCCGGCACGGTGGCCTTGGCCAGCTTCGACTACCAGCCGGTGCAGACCCAACACAGCGGCGACGACAGCCGCATCGACCAGGGTCAGAACGGCAAGGCCTTGCAATCGTCCTTGCACGATTACGACCCGCAATCGCTGTACTACGCCGGCGACGCCGACCAGCTCAGCCACTACGCCCAGCTGCGCCAGCAGGCGCATGACCTCAAGGCCAAACAGTTCAGCGGCGGCGGCTCGGTGCGAGGCCTGGCCGCCGGCCAGTGGTTCCGCCTGGACGAACACCCGGCCCACGACGGCGACAGCAGCGAACAGCGCGAATTCGTGGTCACCCGCCAGACCTTGAGCGCGCGCAACAATCTGCCGGCGGATCTCAAGGCTTTCCAGGATGGCAAGGAAGCGCAACCCTTCCGCGCTGACTTCGACGCCCAGCGCCGCGGCGTGCCGCTGACCCCGGCCTACGCCCATACCGAACTGGCCAAGCCCAAGTCTCGTGGCGTGCAGACCGCCACCGTGGTGGGCCCGCAAGGAGAGGAAGTCCACACCGACCAGCACGGCCGCATCAAGGTGCAGTTCCACTGGCAGCGGCCGGACGAACACCCCAGCATCGGCGCGGGGATGGACGATAAATCCTCCTGCTGGCTGCGGGTGGTGATGCCCAGCGCCGGCGCCGGCTGGGGCCATCAATTCATCCCGCGCATCGGCCAGGAAGTGTTGGTCGACTTCATCGAAGGCGATATCGACCGCCCGGTGATTACCGGCGTGCTCTACAACGGCAGCCATGCCACCCCGGACTTCAGCGGCGCTGGCGCGCTGCCAGCCAACAAGACGCTGTCCGGCATCAAGTCCAAGGAATACCAGGGCGGCCTGTACAACGAACTGCTGTTCGACGACACCCCGGGTGAAGTTCGGGCCAAGCTGAGTTCCGAACCCGGCAAGACCCAGCTGAATCAAGGCTTCCTCACCCAGCCGCGCAGCAATGGCAAGGCCGAACCGCGCGGCGATGGCTTCGAACTGCGCACCGACCATCACGGCGCGATCCGTGCCGGCCACGGCCTGCTGCTGAGCACCGAAGCGCAGAACGGCGCATCCGGTAAACAACTGGCGCGCGAACAGGCGCAAAGCCAGCTCGATGCAGCCCTGGCCCTGAGCCAAAGCCTGGGCGACACCGCCAGCGGCCAGCAGGCCGACACCATGGAAACCGGGCCGGAGGAAATCGGCCCGGACAACGCCAAGGCCGCCAAGAAAACCGAAGGCCATCTGCAACACCAGGCCGCCGCCTTGAAAGCCTGGGAAGCCGGTTCCAACACCGACAAAGACGGCAAGACCGCCAAGGAACAGACCGGCCGCCAGCCCTTGCTGGTTCTGTCCGCGCCGGCCGGTATCGCCAGTCTGAGCCAGCAAAGCCAGACCGTGGCCGCCGGCACTAATCTGGACTTGGTGGCACAGCGCGACAGCAACCAAACCTCGGGCCGGCGCTGGCTCCACAATGTGGGCCAGCACATCAGCCTGTTCGTCGCCGGGGTCAAGGACCAGATCGCGCTGAAGCTGATCGCCGCCAAGGGCAAGGTGCAGGTTCAAGCGCAGAGCGACAGCATCGAGGTCACCGCGGACAAGGATGTGACCGTCACCGCCTGCAAGGGCAAGGTGGAAATCGCCGCCGGTCAGGAAATCCTGCTCACCAGCGGCGGCGGCTATATCCGGCTCAAGGGCGGCAATATCGAAGTGCACTGCCCGGGCGAAGTCAGCATCAAGGGCGCCAGCCACAAACTGAGCGGCCCGGCCAGCATAGGCGTGAACATGCAGGGCTTTCCCAGCGCGGAACGCTATGATGAGCAATTCCGCATTCTGGGCCCCACCGGCAAGCCCCTGTCCGGCCTGATGCTGGCCATCAGCGACGGACAGCAGCACTTGCTCCAGCACACCAGGTCGGACGGCAGCACCCAGCGCGTCCATACCCAACAATCGACACCGCTGGAGGCCAGCCTGGTATGGCATGAGATACTGCCATCCGAAGACATGCAGCCACCGGAAGGAGAACCGTGAGATGGCGGACAGCACCGCTTACAAAGCCAATACCAATACCACCGAGGGCTCCGTCTGCACCAATAAGGCCGACTGCAAAACCCCGCTGTCACAGGCCCAGGCTTTCGCCTACCTGCGTGTCTCGCGTCCAAGCCTGCTTTCAAGTATTTTTTCCAGCACCGAAGAGCAGAAACGCCCCGAGTCACGCCGCATCCTCAACAATTACGGTGACAGAGCAAGAGTGATTGCCGCCACTTACGCCCGCTTTTATCTAGAAATTGAGGAGCACGGCAATATCAAGAAAAAGGGCCGCTATTACTGGATGGCCCTGGGCGCCTTCGCCAGCAAAACCGTGGCCTGCACCATTGACTCTTGGCACTCCACCGCCGGACAGGTGATATCCCTCTCTTATCTGCCCAATGCCGCCGACACCGACTTTGTCAGACGCCACCTGGCACTGGGCAATTTCTGGCTGTTCCAGGACATCGCCCCCTTCCACTGGTACTACAGCCGCTACCCGGAACACTTCGATAAGTGCGTGCCATCGCGCAGCTGCAAGAACCTGCACAAGCAAGTCATCGACAATCTGGAGCGCATGGAACAAGGCGCGGAAGTGCTCCCGCAAATAAACTATCTGGCGGCCACCCCTAGTGTCATCGAAGGATTTAAGCTGGTTAGGCAAATAGAGCAAGAAACCAGCCCCCGCACTCGAGCTCAGTTGCAATTGAAGCACCTTACATTTATTGCAGTACATGAGCAAAAAGAGATCTTGCAGCCGTTAATGTATGAAAATTCCGCCTTCAAGAGTTGGGTCAAGCTACAGCGCGAAGGCAAGGAGATGATCAAGGACACCATGCTCAACCCGCTTCTGCCAGATATCGAGCTGGTCTTCACCCATGCCTGCAAAACAGATCAAAAGGAATTGAAGTCTGTCCCACCAACTGGCACCAAGCTAGAGGATTATGACAGCAGAATGAATTGGATAATGGAGGCTGCAAAAGCTTTTCATAATCTAATGGAAACCAGGAAAACCTTTATGGAGGCCGAATTGAAAACCATGGCAGGCTGGCATAGCGGCAATGACTAGGACAACAAAAATCATTCTGGGCTTGCTGATTGCGATCGCCGCCATCACTGCCATCGCATTCAAAGCCCCAGAAAAAATCCAAGAGAATCGCAAAAAAATGACTCCCACCTATCCAAAAAACATAGAGTTGGCCTTATACCAACATGGTGATGATTGGCAAAAAAAATACTCAACGGCTCTCGCACCGGAAATTAAAAACTTCGGCGTGAGCATTTACAAAACACAGCCATTTGAATCCAACGCTCTCCCCTCTGCCATCGTGGATGCAGGTGGCGTGAGAACTGTCATCCCAAACGCTTTAAGCATCATGGCTACCGATGATAAAGATCGTGGCGTAGGAATAACCATTATCGACATCAATGCCCGAGTCAAAAACGGCGGAGCAATGTCTCATGATGAAGCCCGGCTCTACATCCTAGACATCATCGAAAAGCTCTCCATCGCGGGCTGGAAAATGGTGACTCCCTTAAACAAACCTAGATTGAATGGTATTCATGCCTTGAACTACTATGGCGCGGATGCCTTGGACCCAAACTACAAGCTATCTTTCGCGGAATGGATGCAGCTTAAGGGAATACTGAGTTGGGAGCTCTACCTCAATCATACCTTTATAACGCTGAATATTAACCGAGACCAAGACCATTTGGACCCCAACAAACCCGGCGCTTACATCATGAGCTTCACCATAGAACCACATGAAGAAGTGCAAAGAATCTATGTGGATGAGAAGGAACGCGATCACTGGCGCCAGCTATGGATTCCCATTGCCAGGAAGTTAAGGTCAGAGCGGAATATCAAGGAAGCCACCCTCAAGGCTCAGGGCATTCCCATCGTCAGCGACTACAAAGACCCGGAGCTGCCGCCAGCGCCGCCGGGCCAGCAAAACCCGGTGATCCCCAAGGATCTGCAATAAACTTGGCCGGCCTCGGATGGGGCCGTCTTTTTTGATGCTACGGACCAATATGAGTAAAACCGCCCTCATCACACTGGCCGCACTCCTTGCCATCATCGGGGTCATCGCCAGCATTACGTCCCGCGCTGAGCCGCCGCGCCAAGAGCAGGCGCAGCCGGCCTATCCTGCGCATATAGAACTGGCGCTGTATCAGCGTGGTGAAGATTGGCAAAAAAAATACTCAACGGCTCTGGCGCCGGAAATTAAAAACTTCGGCGTGAGCATTTACAAAACACAGCCATTTGAATCCAACGCTCTCCCCTCCGCCATCGTGGATGCTGGCGGCGTGAGGACTGTCATCCCAAATGCTTTAAGCATCATGGCTACCGATGATCTAGATCGTGACGTAGGAATAACCATTATCGACATCAATGCCCGAGTCAAAAACGGCGGTGCCATGTCTCATGATGAAGCCCGGCTCTACATCCTGGATCTCGTTGAAAAATTCACCGCTTTAGGCTGGAAAAACACATTTTTCTTAAGCAAGCCCAGGCTAAGTGGCGTCCATGCCTTGAACTACTATGGTTCTTTTGCACTAGACCCAAGCTACAAACTGTCTCTGGCAGAATGGATGCAATTTAAAGGGTCTCTCAACTGGAGATTCTATCTCAATCATACTTATATGAGTTTGACGGTGGACCGGGATCAAGACCATCTGGACCCCAATAAACCCGGTGCCTATATCATCAGCCTGACCATAGAGCCACACGAGGAGACACAAAGAAGAAATGTGGAGGAAAAGCAGCGTGATCATTGGCGTCAGCTATGGATTCCCATTGCCAGGGAGTTACGGTCCAAACGCAATATCGAGGAAGCCAAGCTCAAGGCTCAGGGTATTCCCATTGTCAGCGACTACAAAGACCCGGAGCTGCCGCCAGCACCACCTGGCCAGCAAAACCCGGTGATCCCCAAGGATTTGCAATAAGCTTGGCCGGCCTCGGATAGGGCCGTCTTTTTTGATGCTACGGATCAATATGAGTAAAACCGCCATCATCACACTGGCCGTACTTCTTGCCATCATCGGTGGCATCGTCGGCATCACGTCCCGCGCTGAGCCGCCACGCCAAGTGCAGGCGAAGCCGGCCTATCCTGTGCATATAGAACTGGCGCTGTATCAACGTGGTGATGACTGGGAAAAGCAATACCCGACCGCCGTCATCGCTGAAACCAGAAACTTTGGCTTGAATTTTTATAACAGCATCGATTTCGATGCCAATGCCCTCCCTACGGTCACCATAGACGCAGGCGGAGTAAAGACGGTTATCCCCAAAGCCTTAAGTATCATGGGAGTGGAAAACAAGACCCGTGGCCTAGGCATAACACGCATAAACGTCCATGCCCGAGTCAAAAACGGCGGAGCAATGTCTCATGATGAAGCCCGGCTCTACATCCTGGATCTCGTTGAAAAATTCACCGCTTTAGGCTGGAAAGCAGCATTTTCCTTTAATAAACCCAGACTAAGTGGCATTCATGCCTTGAACTACTATGGCGCGGATGCTCTGGACCCAAACTACAAGCTGTCTTTCGCGGAATGGATGCAACTTGATGGCTCTCTAAACTGGGAGCTTTATCTCAATCATACTTATATGCACGTGACGGTGGACCGGGATCAAGATCATCTGGACCCCAACAAACCCGGCGCTTACATCATGAGCTTCACCATAGAACCACATGAAGAAGTGCAAAGAATCTATGTGGATGAGAAGGAACGCGATCACTGGCGCCAGCTATGGATTCCCATTGCCAGGAAGTTAAGGTCAGAGCGGAATATCAAGGAAGCCACCCTCAAGGCTCAGGGCATTCCCATCGTCAGCGACTACAAAGACCCGGAGCTGCCGCCAGCGCCGCCGGGCCAGCAAAACCCGGTGATCCCCAAGGATCTGCAATAAGACCCGCTAACAAAACCCCTGATCCTGCGTTGTGCCTCCTTGTCGTACTACTTGTACTGCCTGCGTCGGCACGCCTTGGCTCAGGTTCTCTGCGAGGTTTTGTTAGCGGCTCTAAGCTTGGCCGGCCTCGGAGGGGCCCGGCCCTCTTAGAACGTGTTTACGATCTCGCGAGCTAAGGCGAGACAAGGCGAAAACGAGCGAAAAAGCGGAATGTACACGTGGTACATGAGCATTTTGAGCTGGTTTTCAACGCCGTATCGCCGACGCGCAGCAGATCGTAAACAGGTTCTTATGCCATGTTGAGGACGATGGCCTGAGCGAGGCGATTGAAACACACAGAACCTAGCCCATGACTGACTACAGCATCCTTTATCACACAGCCTGCTTTGACCAATTCAAGCATGGTTCCAGCACAAGAACGGAGCGCATTGGCGCGCCGGATGCGGCCGAGTTTGCTCTCGTCATGGCTAAAAGCCAGGATGGCGGCATTGGCTTTGATCAGTGCGCGGCAAGCGGCAATTTGCTCAAGGCATTGATTTCACATTGCTTCCACTTCAATGTCCAAAACGCGCTCTGCCCTCCGCCAAAAACGCCGCTGGCCTATCTGCCGCGCATGCTGTTCCGGGATAAGAATGGAAGATTCAAGGCGCTTCATGACGAGCACATGAAATTCAAGCAGGAACTCAAGAAGCACGCCATCCTGTCTCGGCACCGTGAAAGCAAGCCGCCATCCCAACCGCTGCTCAGCGCCTTCCTGGATGAGCCGCAAACGGAGATCAATAGCCAGGTTTACGAACTGCTCGCCCATTCATGCCATTATGTTTGCATGGCAAAACTGGCCGGCGAATATGGCCATGGCGCGTTTGATGTGTTCTCCAGCGATCTGGAGTTCTTTTTTGCGGAGCTGGCCATTTTAGCCGGCCCCCACACCGCCATCATTCCAGTGGAGCATCCATCGACACTGCCCATGAATTGAACGCCATCCTCCGCCCAAGCCACGCTTCGCGCCTCCGGCGCCACGATGCGGTCCAACGAAGAGGCCGCAAACAGGAGCCATATGGAACCCAAAATCAAGCCGCATGATGTGCTGAGGGTGTATGCCTTGCTTGAGAATATCCAGCAGCTATTCCATCAGCCGGACAATTACACCATGGAGAATTTTCAAAGGTTTGGCGAGGAAAACTACCCGGAAATCCACCAGCTTTACTACGAGGTGGTCTGGAATTGGCTGTCCGAGGAAGAACAAAACCAAATCATGGAGCACCCCTAACCGCTGGCGAGCCGAGCCGGTTTTAGAGCGTGTTTACGATCTCGCGAGCTAAGGCGAGACAAGGCGAAAACGGCTGAGAAAGCGGAATGTACAAGTGCTACATGAGCATTTCGAAGCGGTACTCACCGCGTCACGTCTCACGACGCGCAGCAGATCGTAAACAGGTTCTTAGCGCCCAGCGCCGCCCTCTGCCCGCAGCCAATCGAACAGATTCGCCATCGCCTCGCTGCGCAGCGTATCGCGCGGCCGCGACAGCCACCATTGCGCACCCGGCTGGCGCGGGTAGCCCGCCAGTTCGCGCAGCCGGCCGTCGGCCAATGCTTCCTCCAGCGCCAGCGATGGCAGGCAGGCGATGCCGTGGCCGCGCAGGGCCGCGTCCAGCGCCAGCTGCGGCGCGTCGTAGACCGCGGCGATGCCGAAACGCGGCAGCAGCGCTTGCAGCGCGGCTTCCGCCGCTTCCGGCATGCGCGTCTTTTCCAGGCAGATCAGCCGCGCCTGTTGCGGGTGGCGCTCGGCCGGCAGCGCCGCCAGCTGTTCCGCCAGCGCCGGCGCGGCGACGAAGCGCCAGTCTTCGCGCAGCCAGGCCGCATCTTCCCAGCCGGCCATCGCCAGCGGCTGGCGGCCGATGACGATGTCGACATCGATTTCGTCGGCCTGGCCCGGTTCTTCGTCGGTGGACAGCAGCGGCACGATGTCGGGATGGACGGCGCGCAGCCGTTCCAGCCGGCCCTGCAGCCAGCCATGCAGCACAAAGGCCGGTCCCACCAGCACCACCAGCCCGGGATCGGTGTAGACCGCGATGCGATCCAAGCCGCGCCGCAGCGTGTCCAGCGCGCGCCGCACGCTTTGTTGCAGCATTTGGCCGGCAAAGGTCAGCTCGATGCCGCGGCCCACACGCTGGAACAGCGGCTGGCCGACAAAGGCTTCCAGCTGCTGGATCTGGTGGCTGACAGCGGACTGCGACAGGTGCAGCGCCTCGGCGGCGCGGGAGACGCTGCCCAGCCGCGCGGCGGCTTCAAAGCCGGCCAGCAGCCGCAGCGAGGGCAAGCGGCCCGGCCCGGCCGCGCCCTCGTCTTCCCTGATTTGATCCTTGCTCATGGCGATGCGGCCTCTTGATGGAGAAGTGAGCGGCCTGGCCGGCATTAAAAAACCGCTCGCAAGCGAGCGGTTGGATGCGGCGGCGCGGCGCGGCTCACTCCAGCTGTCCATTCAGCTTGAGTTTGCCCACCAGCCAAGTGTGGTCGTAGCTGACGATCTCGAACGGGTTGCCGAAGGGATCGACAAAGGACAACGAGCAGAAGAAGCGATGGTCGCGCACTGAATCGCGGGCGATGGTCTGGCCTTCGCTATTGGTGACGCGCTCGCCGGCCAGCTGGTCTATCCATTCCAGGAAATCCTGGCCGCCCACGACAAAGGCGATGGCGCCCTGGTGGCTGACATTGCCGCTCTTATCCTCGTTCACCGCCAGGCTCACCGCCAGGCGCACCGCGCCGTTGGCGTTGACCAGCATCACCGCGCCGTGCGGCCCTTCGCGCATATGCTTGTAGCGCGGGTCCGGGGCCATGGCCAGCACGCGCTGATACCATTTCAGGGCCTTGGGCACATCAGTCACTCGAATGTGGATGTGATCGATCTTGCCTAAAGTCAGCATGACTTCCTCTATTGTTTTTGATGCGACGGCGCGGGGCGGCGGGCCGTCCTGCCGGGCGGCGCCCCCTCTACCCCTTGCCGCCACCGGTCATTCTTTATAACAGCAAGCAGCCTATCCGCGCATTGTACTTGATTGCCATCACGGGCGCTCGCGCTGCAACAAAGGCTGCAGATAGCGCCCGGTATGGCTGACCGGATTGGCCGCCACTTGTTCCGGCGTGCCGGTGGCGATGATCTGGCCACCGCCGGCGCCGCCTTCAGGCCCCAGGTCGATCAGCCAGTCCGCGGTCTTGACCACGTCCAGATTATGCTCGATCACCACCACGGTATTGCCGCTTTCGCGCAACCGATGCAGCACTTGCAGCAGCAGGTCGATGTCATGGAAATGCAGGCCGGTGGTGGGCTCGTCCAGAATGTACAGAGTGCGGCCGGTGTCGCGCTTGGACAGTTCCAGCCCCAGCTTGACGCGCTGGGCCTCGCCGCCGGACAGGGTGGTGGCGCTCTGCCCCAGGCGGATATAGCCCAGGCCCACGTCCATCAGGGTGCGCAGCTTGCGCGCCACGGTGGGCACCACGCTGAAGAATTCCAGCGCCTGTTCCACGGTCATTTCCAGCACTTCGTGGATGCTCTTGCCCTTGTATTGCACTTCCAGCGTTTCGCGGTTGTAGCGCTTGCCGTGGCACACGTCGCAGGGCACGTAGACATCGGGCAGGAAGTGCATTTCCACCTTGATCATGCCGTCGCCCTGGCAGGCTTCGCAACGGCCGCCCTTGACGTTGAAGGAGAAGCGGCCCGGGCCGTAGCCGCGCTCGCGCGACAGCGGCACGCCGGCGAACAGCTCGCGGATGGGCGTGAACAGGCCGGTATAGGTGGCCGGGTTGGAACGCGGGGTGCGGCCGATCGGGCTTTGATCGACGTTGATCACCTTGTCCAGCTGCTTCAGACCCTGGATGTCCTGGTAGGCCGCCGGTTCTTCGCTGGCGCCGTTGAGCTCGCGCGCGGTGATCTTGTACAGGGTATCGTTGATCAGCGTGGATTTGCCGGAGCCGGACACGCCGGTGATGCATACCAGCATGCCCAGCGGCAGCTCCAGCGTGACGTTCTTGAGGTTGTTGCCGCTGGCGCCTATCAGGCGCAGCATGCGCTCCGGGTCCACTTCGCGGCGCTCGCCGCCCAGCGCGATGCGACGGCGGCCGGACAGGAAGTCGCCGGTGATGGAGCCGGCGCAGGCGGCCACTTCGTCCGGGGTGCCGGCCACCAGCACTTCGCCGCCATGCTCACCGGCGCCCGGGCCCATGTCCACCAGGTAATCCGCGGCGCGGATGGCGTCTTCGTCGTGCTCGACCACGATCACGCTATTGCCCAGGTCCCGCAGCCGCATCAGCGTGGCCAGCAGGCGGTCGTTGTCGCGCTGGTGCAGGCCGATGGACGGCTCGTCCAGCACATACATCACGCCGGTCAGGCCGGAGCCGATCTGGCTGGCCAGGCGGATGCGCTGCGCCTCGCCGCCGGACAGGGTGTCGGCGGAGCGGGACAGGTTGAGGTAGTCCAGGCCCACATTATTGAGGAAGGACACCCGCTCGCTGATTTCCTTGACGATTTTTTCCGCCACCGCCTGTTTCTGGCCGCTGAAGGCCAGTTGGGCGAAGAAGAGCGCGGTCTCCTTCAACGGCATCTGGTTGATCTCGTACAGGGTTTTCTCGCCAACGAAGACGTGGCGCGCCTCCAGGCGCAGCCGCGAGCCCTGGCAGTGCGGGCAGGGCTGGTTGTTCTGGTACTTGGCCAGTTCCTCGCGCACCGCGGAGGAGTCGGTTTCGCGATAGCGGCGCTCCAGATTGGGGATGATGCCCTCGAACGGATGCGCGCGGCTGAACTTGGTGCCCTTCTCCGACATATAGCTGAATTCGATGCTGTCGCGACCGGAGCCGTGCAGCACCACATTGCGCACTTTTTCCGGTAGGTCCTCGAAGGCGAGCTCGGCCACGGAGAAGCCGTAATGCTCGCCCAGCGCCATCAGCATCTGGAAGTAGAACTGGTTGCGCTTGTCCCAGCCCTTGATCGCGCCGGCGGCCAGGCTCAGTTCCGGATGCGCCACCACGCGGCGCGGGTCGAAGAAGGTGATTTCGCCCAGGCCGTCGCACTTGGGGCAGGCGCCCATCGGGTTGTTGAAGGAGAACAGCCGAGGCTCCAGCTCCGGCAGGCTGTAGGAGCACACCGGGCAGGCGAACTTGGCGGAAAACCAGTGTTCCTTGGCGCTGTCCATTTCCACGGCGATGGCGCGGCCCTCGGCGTGGCGCAGCGCGGTTTCAAAGCTTTCCGCCAGCCGCTGCTTCATGTCCGCGCGCACTTTCAGGCGGTCTATCACCACCTCGATGGTGTGCTTCTTGTTCTTGTCCAGCTTGGGCACGGCGTCGATTTCAAATACTTCGCCGTCCACGCGCACCCGCACAAAGCCCTGGGCGCGCAGGTCTTCGAACAGATCCAGGTTCTCGCCCTTGCGACCGACGATGACCGGCGCCAGGATCATCACCCGGCTCTCTTCCGGCAGCGCCAGCACGTGATCCACCATCTGGCTGACGGTTTGCGAGGACAGCGGCACGCCGTGCTCCGGGCAATGCGGCTCGCCCACGCGCGCGTACAGCAGGCGCAGATAGTCGTGGATTTCGGTGACGGTGCCCACGGTGGAGCGCGGGTTGTGGCTGGTGGCTTTCTGCTCAATGGAGATCGCCGGCGACAGGCCTTCTATCAGGTCCACGTCCGGCTTTTCCATCAGTTGCAGAAACTGGCGCGCATAGGCGGACAGGCTTTCCACATAGCGGCGCTGCCCTTCCGCGTACAGGGTGTCGAAGGCCAGCGAGGATTTGCCAGAGCCCGACAGGCCGGTAATCACGATCAGCTGGTGGCGGGGCAAGTCCAGGTTGATGTTCTTCAGATTGTGCGTGCGTGCGCCGCGAATGCGAATGCTGTCCATATTGGAGCCGTTACTCACCGTCGGTCAGGGAACCTGTTAATATACCTGACTTGGCAAGTCTGACTCCACCAGTCTTTACACGCGGCGTCATCCGGAACGACGCCGAGTCGTTACTAGAACCATTGGGCGCGGCCATCGCGGCCGCCGCCCGTCAGCAACGCAAACGACGCACACAAGAATGAACGCAACAGAACTCCGGGCCAGCCTTGGCCTTTCCGGCATCTACGCCCTGCGCATGCTGGGCATGTTCCTGATCCTGCCGGTATTCGCCCTCTACGCCCAGACCCTGGACGGCGCGCAAAACCATACCCTGATCGGCATCGCGCTGGGCAGTTACGGCCTGACCCAGGCCTTGTTGCAGCTGCCGCTGGGCATGCTGTCCGACAAGATAGGCCGCAAGAAGGTGATTTACGGCGGCTTGCTGCTATTCGCGCTGGGCAGCTTCGTCGCCGCCGGCGCGCACGACATCGCCACCCTGACCGTGGGCCGGGTGATCCAGGGCGCCGGCGCCATTTCCGCCGCCATCACCGCGCTGCTGGCGGACCTGACCCGCGAGGAGAACCGCACCAAGGCGATGGCGATGATAGGCATGTCCATCGGCACCACTTTCGCCGCCAGCCTGGTGCTGGGGCCGCTGCTGGCCAAGTACATCGGCGTCAACGGCATTTTCGCGCTCACCGGCGCGCTGTCGCTGGCGGCGTTGATAGGCGTGTGGCTGATCATCCCGGACCCGGTCAGTTCCCGTTTCCACTCCGACACCGAGGCCAATGCCAAGCGGCTGCCGGCGGTGCTGAAAGACCCGCAGCTGCTGCAGCTCAATTACGGCATCTTCGCCTTGCACGCGGCCCAGATGGCGATGTTCGTCACCATCCCCTTCGCGCTGATCAAGACCGCCCACCTGGACAAGACCCAGCACTGGCAGGTGTATCTGCCGGTGACGGTGATAGGCTTCCTGCTGATGGTGCCGGCCATCATCTACGGCGAGAAAAAGGCGCGGCTCAAGCAGGTGTTCGTCGGCGCCATCGCGCTGATGGCCGCCGCCCAGCTGGGCATGGCGATGGCGCTGGACAGCTTCTGGCAGATCGTCAGCTGGCTGGGCCTGTATTTCATCGCCTTCAATATTCTGGAAGCCACGCTGCCGTCCTTGATTTCCAAGATCGCGCCGGCGGATGCCAAGGGAACCGCGATTGGCGTGTATAATACCGCCCAATCCCTTGGCCTGTTCCTGGGCGCGGCCCTAGGCGGTTGGTTGTACACCCGCTTTGGCCCGACCGGCGTGTTCGGCTTCACCAGCCTGCTGATGCTAAGCTGGCTGCTGTGGTCGCTGGCCATGCGTCCGCCGATGCCGGTGCGCTCGGTGATGTTCCACATCGGCGAGGATTGGCGCGGCGATGCCGGCGACTTATCCCGGCAATTGGCCGCCGTGGCCGGCGTGCATGAAGCCGTGGTGGTGCTGGCAGACCGCGTCGCCTACCTCAAGGTATCCCAACAGCAATGGGACGAAGCGGCGGTGCAAGGCCTGATCGGGGCCACTTTCTGAGCAACGGCTCCAAGAAACGCCGCCACGTCGCGGCAACAGGCCAGATATTTAGATTTTTATTCGGAGACATCGATGAACAGCATCACCTTTGACGGCCGTCTGGCCGCCGACGCCGAACTGCGCTACACCCCCAGCGGTGAGCCGGTACTGTCGTTCCGCGTAGCCAGCGACATCGGCTTTGGCGAGCGCAAGAGCACCAACTGGTTTAGCTGCCAGGTATGGGGCAAGCGCGGTGAATCGCTGAAGAACTACCTGGCCAAGGGCCAGCAGGTGACCGTTTACGGTCAACTGACCCTGCGCGAATGGCAGGACAAGGAAGGCAATAAGCGCCTGTCCCCGGACGTGCGCGTCAACGAACTCAGCCTGCAAGGCGGCCGCAATGAAATGGGCGGTTCCGGCGGCGGCATGAGCGGCGGCGGCATGGACGACGGCTACGGCTACAACGCGCCGGCCCCGCGCCAGGAAGCCCCGCCCGCGCCGCGCCGCCAGGAACAGCGCCCGGCGCCGAAGCAGCTGGACGATATGGACGACGATATTCCGTTCTGAGAACCTGTTTACGATCCGAGCGCCGGCTTTCGGCACTCACACAGGCCTGCGGCGCGCCGCAGGCCTTTTTCATGGCCGCGGACAACGCCTAGGGCCGCCCGCGCAGCGTAGCTGAGCCAAGGCGCGCCGACGCAGGCAGTACAGTAGCGCAACGCAGGATCAGTGGCTTTGTTAGCGGGTCTTATTGGAACAAGCCAAGCTCCA
Source organism: Chromobacterium sp. (assembly GCF_041912965.1). Classification (NCBI taxonomy): domain Bacteria; kingdom Pseudomonadati; phylum Pseudomonadota; class Betaproteobacteria; order Neisseriales; family Chromobacteriaceae; genus Chromobacterium; species Chromobacterium sp. Next base: position 171,864 of record NZ_JAYSGF010000003.1, read on the forward strand.
CGCACAGGGCCACCAGTTCCTGGTCGGTCCTGGCGCCCAGTTTGCCCATGCCGGCCACTTTTTGCGCGCTGATGGTCTTGACGCTGCGGTTGAGCATCTTGGCGATCTCTCCCATCGACATGCCGGCGACGAAGTGACGCAGCACCTCGAACTCGCGCGCCGACAACCTCTCCACCTTGCTGCTGATCTTGTCCGCCGCGTCCGGCGTCGCGCGCAGCCCCGGCCGGTAAATCCGCCCGCCCGCCACGCATTCCAGCGCCTTGCGCAGTTCGGTCAAAGGCTGGGTTTTCTGCACCACGCCGGCCACGCCCAGGTCGTACAGGCTGGCAATGATCAATGGATTGGACACCATGGTGTAGATCAGCAGCTTGACGCTGGCGAAGCGCCGCAGCAGATAGCCTATGAGTTTGATGCCATCGCCGTGGGTTTCGTCGCCGGGCATATTGTAGTCGGTCACCACGATGGGCGGCAGCACCGAACTCTGCTGCATCCGGGTCAGCATCTCGATCAGTTCGGTGGCGCTGTGCGCGGTGCCGGCCACCTCGAACTGGCTGGTGCTCTCCACCATGCCACGTATGCCCATCAGCACGATGGGATGATCATCGGTAATCAATACGGATAGCTTGTTCATACTTTTCCCTGCCCATGGTTTGCAATTCTTTGGCGCTCGGCGCCGGCGCATGCCTAGTCTCCGGCGGCACGGCGCATGATGGCGGCGATGCGCTCGCCCGCCGCCTCTATCCTGGCCCGCTCCGCCTCCAAATCCAGCGTCTCCGCCAGGTCCGTTTCCAAGGCCTGAAGGTCGCGCACCAGGCGCGTGGCGCTCACCACCGCCAACGCGCCGCTCATGCGATGCAGCAGCGCGGCGACATCGCGCACCTTACCCGCCGCCAATGCCTGGCGCAAAGCCACGAGGTCGCTGCCCATGATTTGCAGAAACAGCGCGCGCATCTCGGCGGGCACCGCGGCCTCGTCCTGCGGCGGCACGGCAGCGGCCGCCAGCAGGCGACCCAGGATGGCGCGCAGTTCATCCAGTCGCACCGGCTTGGCCAGCCAGGCGTCGATATCGCCGGACGTCACGCCGCAATCAGGCCTGGCGGCCAGCACGACGATGGGCGCTCGCGCGCCCCGCTCGCGCAAGGCGCGCGCCAACTGATGCGCGTCCTCCGCCGGCCGGTCCGCGTCGCGGATCAATAGATCACAGCCCGATAGCAGCCGGTGCTGGAGCAGCTGCTGAGCGTTGTCCACCATGCAGACCTCGCAGCCCAGCTGTTCCAGCTGCTGCCGCAGCAGTTGGCGGTTCAAGGGCTTGTTCGCCGCCGCCAGCACTTTTAATCCTCGCGGAAAAACCGGCGGCGGCGCTTCTTCTCCCCGGCCGGGCAACCCTTGCCGCGCCAGACTCACCGCCAGCAGCATCGCCTGCACGTCGTGGATGTCCACCAGCCAGCCGTCAAGCCGCGCCTGCGCCGGCGACGGCCCGCCAGGCACCGCCAATACACGGACGCCGCCTGACGGTGGCCTTTGATCCACCGGGTCCAGGTCCAGCACCACGACGCCGGTGCCCGCCGGCGGCGCGGCGGCGTCGAACCAGCGCGCGCCGGCGCCCTGCCGCCGCAGCCGTTCCATCAAGTTCTCGCCCAGTTCCCGCTGCCGCGAGCGCAACAGCACCTCGGCCCGTTCCAGCGCCGGGTGCGGCGTCGGCTCCGTCGCCGCGGTCACATCCATCGACAGCTTCAAGCTGAAGCTGCTGCCCAGGCCGGGTTCGCTGACCACGCGCAATGTCGCGCCCAGCAGCCGGCTGAGCTGCATGCAGCTTGGCAGGCCGAGACCGGCTGTGTCAGCAGAAAACGGAGCAAACAGCAAGCGCTGACGCCGCTGGTCCATACCGACGCCGGTATCCGCCACCTGCCACTCCAGTTCCACCTCCCCCTGCCCGCGCCTCACAGCGTTCACTCGCAAAATCACCCAACCCGACTCGGTGAACTGAATACCGTTATCCAGTAGCTGATCCAGTATTTTGCGAATGCTCCGCGCATCGCCGCGCACTCGCTCCGGCGCCTGGACGGCAACGCAAACATACAAGCGCAAACCCTTGCGTCTGGCCTGCTCCGCCGCGGCCCGCACCGCCGCCTCTGCCAGTTGCAAGGGCGAGAATTCCACCTCTTCACGCTGCGCCAGGCCAGCCTCCATGCCGTAGAGGTCCAATGCCAGCCCTATCACCTGCCGCAATCGCGCGGAGGCTTGCTGCAAGGTATCGAGACTGGCGCGCTGACGCGGGTTCAGCGGCGATTGCTGCAGCAACTCCAACGCGCCCAGCACCCCATGCAAGGGCGCGCGGATCTGGGCGCGCATCAGGCCAAGAAAGCCGGAGCGCGCCCGGCTCGCGCGCCGCGCCTGCCTGCGGGCGGCTTGACGCGCCATCACGCGGAACCGCTCCGCCGAAACATCGCTGCAGACACACAATATGACGGCGACGCCGCGGTAACGCGCCGGCGCCAGCCTGGCCTGCAAATAGCGGCCTCCCAACCTCAGGCAGACGGAGAGCCCGCCGGCCTCGTCCGCGGCCGCCGCCTCGTCCCAAAATGCCGCCAGCTGCGGATAGTCGCGCTCGCGCTCGAACCACGCCGCCGCCAGCGCGTTCTCCAGCAAGGGCCTCAGCTGCGCGTCCAAGGCCAGCAGCGCCAGCGGCGCGCGCTGTGTCAGCGTGCGATAGAACGCCTCCCCCTCGGCCAGCGCCAAGGCCGGCGCCAACACCCGCTGGCGATGCCAGCGCGCCGCCCACACCCCGGCCAGGGCCAGCAGCAGCGCGCCGAAAGGCAGAGCCAGCGCCCATAGATCCGTCGCCGGCAAACGCCGGTAATCCACACGGTAAAGCGCGGACCAGCCCTGCCCCTTCCCAGGCGGAAAGTAAAACAGCAGCCCTTGGCGGCTGAAATTCAGGCCCGCGCGCAAACCGGCCGGCGCAACGGCGCCCAGCAGCGCGCGGCCATCCGGCGCGATCAGGCTGACAGTATCGAAGCCACGCAGCTCCGGCGCCTCCGCCGCGCAGTCGCGCTCCGGATCCAGCAGGGACACCGCCAGTACCGGCTCCAGTTCGCGAAAGCGCGCGTCGACAAAAGCCGGGACCAAGGCGACGATGAGGGAGTCCCCCAGTTCCGGCGCGTCGCGGCCCGCGGCCCAGCGCAGCTTGCCGTCGCCCGCCAGCGCGGCCTGCCTTGCCAGCCGGCGCAGGCCAGCCGCCTTGGTCCGGAAATCAGCTGGCGTCAGCGCCGTTGCCCCCTCCAGCCGGCCGGCCGCCGGCACCGCCAGCGCCGCTTCCTCATTCAGCGCCAGCAAGAAGGTCTGCGGCGCGGCGCTCTTGGCCAAGGCCCAATAAGCGCTGAAATAATCCGCGCCCATCGCGCCCAAAGCCGCCAGCGCGTCCCGCCGCGCCGGTGGGTAGCCCTGCGGATAGCCGATGCTGAAAGCCATCGCATACGGCGAGCCGCGGCCCTCCTGCACCAGGTAGTCGTCAAAACGCGCGCCCTCTCCCGACAACGCCGACCAATTCACGCCGGGGATCGCCGGATTACGCCGCGCGCCACGGCTGAGGAAGATCTCTTGCTCGCGGATCACCCCGCTTATGCAATCGAAATGCCGCTGCGCATTGTTCTGTTTTTCGTCCAGCCATAGCTCAGCCATCCAATAGCTGGCCGCCAGCGCGCTCCAGATCAGGAGTAGACCCAGGATCAGACCCGCGTTCAGCTGCCAGGACAAGCGGGTCAGCGTGTCGATGGAACGCATCTGTTTTGCCATCGCTTCATTTCTTCTCGCAGACGCGTCCGCCCATACCGGCCGTCATGACAACAGGCCGCCCTCAATTGGCAGGCTGCGATAGATCACCGCGCGTCGTGCTGCGCTCCAATGCACCCAGGCATTGAAACAGGCCGGCCAAGTCCACCGGTTTGACGATCACCGCCGCCATGCCAGCCGCGCGCGCCTGATTATGGTCTTGCGGCAGATTGCTGGCCGTGGTGCCCACCACCGGAAACCCCGGCTCCCGCTCATGGATGGCCCGTGTCAGCCGCAGCCCGTCCATCCGCGGCATATTGATATCGGTCAGCACCACGTCGAAGTCGCGCGCGTTCCATTGCTGCAAGGCATCCATGCCATCCGCCGCCAGCCGCACCCGGCAGCCCAGCATTTCCAGCTGCTGTCTCAGGGTCTGCCGATTGACCTCATTGTCTTCCACCGCCAGCACCCGCAGCTCCAGCCGGCCCGGCATCGCGGCGTCCCAGGCTGGCGGAGCGCGCGCCGCCAGCCCGTCCAACTCGGCGACGATGGCATGGAGAATGGCCGCCGGCTCGTACAGCGAAACCCAGACGGCGGCGGCGCGCGCCGCTTCGCCGCCGCGCCACACCCGCGCGCCCGGCCAGTTGGCGCGCCGCCTCGGGCCGCCGTCCAGGCACACTTCCACGCAGCAGCCATCGCGCGGCAACTCCTCCGCCGAGCACACGGCGGCCTGGGCGCCCAGCGCATTCAGCCAATCGCTCAGGCTGTCCGCCAGTTCCCGCACCGGCGCGCAAACATGGATCAAACGCCGCGCCAGCAGCGGCGCGACGGCACCCGCTTCCGGGCTCAGCGGCAGGCGCAGGGTAAAACTGCTGCCAAGGCCGGGTTCGCTGACCACATCGATATCCCCTCCCATCAGCACCGCCAGTTGCAGGCAGATCGGCAGGCCCAGTCCCGCGCCGCCAGCCTTGCCGCGCCCTTCGCCCGCCTGGAAAAACGGTTGAAACAGGCTGGCCTGATCCGCCGCGGCAATGCCGACGCCGGTATCGGCCACCTGTATCGCCGCCCAGCCGGCGTCATTCTCTCCGTTGAAGACGCTGCAACGCACCACGATGCGACCGCTGTCGGTGAACTTCACCGCATTGCTGAGCAGATTGTTCAGAATCTGGCGCACTTTGTGCGGATCGCCCCGCACCGGCAGGCAAAACCGAGGATCCACGCAGGCATAGATCCACAAACCCTTGCTCAGCGCCGAGGCGGCATAGCCGTGCACCGTCTCGTGCACCAGGTCGAACAGGCTGAAAGGCTCCGCCTCCAGCCGCAGTTGACCGGCTTCTATCCGGGAAACGTCCAGCACATCGTTGATCAGACCCAGCAGCGTGGCGGAAGAATTCTGAATGGCCTGCACATAGCCTTGCTGCTGCGGATCAAGAGCGCTGTGCTTAAGCAATTCCAGGTTGCCGAACACGCCATACAAGGGGGTGCGGATTTCATGGCTCATGATGGCCAGGAAGGCGGTCTTGGCCTCATTGGCGGCATCGGCCAGCTGCTTGGCACGCTCCAGTTCCTGCTCCGCCTGCTTGCGCAGGCTGATATCGCTGAGCGCGCACAGCAGCACTTCCTCGCCTCGGTAGCGGCTGGGCACCAGGCTGGCGAACAAATGACGGCCGTCCACGGTGAGCAGTTCTTCGCCAACACCGCCTGCCGGCAGCGGCCGCGCGCGCGGGTAGACCCGCTCCACCCACTCCGCCGATTTCCAGTTCGGCTTGGCAGCGGGTAACCAGTCGCGGGCGAGTTGGTTTTCCAGCACCATCTGGCCATCGCGCCGCCGCAGCGCGCACAGGGCAACCGGCGCGGCATCGAACACCGAACGCAGGAAGGCTTCGCTATCAGCCTGCTGCCGCAGCCTACGCTGGGCCGGCAACACGAAACGACGCAGCAGACACAAGCCACACAAGGCCAGCAGCAAGAACGTGCAGCCCAGCAGCAACAGGCTGTTCAGCGCCGCGCCGCGCATTTCGCCCAGCAGCGCCGCCGCCGGATAGCGATAGCTCAGCGTCCATCCCGACTCCAGCGCGAACAGCGCCTGCACGCCGCCGCCGGGCAAGATAGCACCCAGCCAGCCTTGCCAGCCGGGTGCCTGATCGCGCGCCGCCGGGGCGGAAATCTCCATCCCGGTTGCGGCGTCGCTCAGCGTGAATTCGTAGCCGCTGGCGGCCTGGCTAGCCAGCAACTCCGCCGGCTGAAACTCCAACGCCAGCCAAGCCTGTTCGCCCTTGTCCAATTCGACGGTCCGCAACACCGGCAGTGCCATATACATGCGGCGCAGCGGGTCTCTCCGGTCGGACAGCCACGCCGGCTCGCACGCCTCCATGCATTCGGTGCGCTCCCGCAGTTGGCGCTGCACCCGCTCCGGCACCGGCGTCTCAGCCGGAAATCCACTTTCCAGCCGACGGACCGTCAATTGCTCGCGGCCCAGCATGAAGAGCAGATTCACATGCAGGCGCCTTGCCTGGCGCAGATCCGCTGGCGACAAAGCCAGGAAGAAGCCGGGCTTGAGCTCACGGTAAACCGGTTCCCCACCCTGCATGGTGGCGTCGCGACGCGGCGGGCCGATCAATACCGGCCCGGCCACATGTTTCAGGAATTCTTCACGAAGATTAAGAACCGCCTTAGCGGTATAGGCCGTTTCGCTGATGGCAATGCGGTGCTCCGCGACCAGGCGATTGAACTGGACATACAAATGAATAATTGAAATGAATATTGCGCACAGCAGCAGCGCCCCAGCCAATAGCCATGCCATGCTGGAAACCGCCGGCTGTAGAATTGACCATGGCCGAAGCACCAAACGTTTGATATCCATTTGAATATCGTATTGGAGCTGTTATGAGCGCGAATATAAGAAATTTCCTAAAACACCGGCATTGCCAAAAAGATAATTGCCGGCAAAAAATGCCAAACAATTAAAAAGGCAAGACTGTAGGAAATGACGGCCGCGAACCGGCCGGCTTGCAAGGCGTGGACGCCGGCCTAGCCGCCGGCGCGCTTCACCACCCAGCCGCGCTGCGCGAGGATGGCGATGACTTGATCGCAATGATCGCCCTGGATTTCAATTACACCGTCCTTGACCGTGCCACCGCTGCCGCAGGCGTTTTTCAATTGCTTGCCCAATTGCGCCAACTCCAGCGCGCCCAACGGCGCGCCCTTGACCACGGTCACCGCCTTGCCGTTGCGGCCCTTGGTTTCCCTTTGCACCCGCACCACGCCGTCGCCGACCGGTATGGCCGCGACCGACGCGCATTGGCACTGGCTTGACGGTTGCCGGCATTGCGGGCACATGCGGCCAAATTCGGTGGAATACACCAGGCCGCCGGAAGCGTTGCGCGATTTCATGATGTAAAAACCTGGCCATGGCTGATGTGGGCCTGCATCGTCGCGGTTTTACCCGCTTTTGGCAAGCCCGGCCGCCGGCGTCCGGTCAAATAAGACGCTGGCGAAACCGCGATCGCTTTGGCATATTGAAAGTCCACCCTTGCCCCGGTTTCCCTGCCATGCCCGAGCTTTACCGCGACCCCGCGCCGGAACGCGCCGAACTGGACGCCCAGCCCGGCGTTACCCTGCTGGAATTCGGCGCGCCCTGGTGCGGACACTGCCAGGCGGCTCAGGAGTTGATCCAGCAGGCGCTGGCCGATGCCGGCGCGGTCCGTCACCTGCAGATCGAGGACGGGCCGGGCCGCCGGCTGGGACGCAGCTACCGCGTCAAGCTCTGGCCCACGCTGATTTTTCTGAAACATGGCCAGGAAGCCGCCCGCCTGACGCGGCCGGCATCGGTGGACGCGATCCGCGACGCGCTGCGGCTATGCCTGCCGGCGTGAAGCCGGCGCGCGCCTTCTCTCCTTGCCCCACCCAGGAGCTTCCGATGAAAACGCTGATACCCTATATCAACTTCCACGGCCAATGCGAACAAGCGCTGGCCTTCTACTGTCAGTGCTTCAATGGCGAAGTCGTCGCCATGATGCGCTTTGGCGACGCCGACTTTCCCAGCCCGGAAGAAGCGAAGGACAAGATATTGCACGCCGAATTCAAGGCTGGCGGCGTTCATTTCATGGCCTCAGACGGCATGCCGGGCCGCATCCCGCAACACGGAGAGAACATCACTCTCAATATCGCGCTGGACGATGAAGCGGAACAGACCGCGATCTTCCAGGCCCTGGCCCAAGGCGGCCAGATCACCGAGCCCTTGAAGGAAGCCTTCTGGGGCGCGCGCTTCGGCATGCTGGTGGACCGCTTCGGCATCCGCTGGATGAGCAACTGCATGAAACCGCAATAAGCCGCCGCGGGGGGCGGGGCCAGCCCCCCCCCCCGCGGAACACTACCCCCAAAACCCCCGCACCCCACCCCCTCAGAAACACAGTGTCGGATTGGATTACATTCACGACATCATGGTGGCCGGCGGCAAGGTGGCGCGCTGCGCCGAACACGCCAGCCAGCGCGGCGTCATCGCCGCCGCCAACCAGGCCATCGCCGAGGCGCGCCGCCGCGGCTGGCTGGTGGCGCAAGTGAAAGTGGGCTTCGCGCCGTCCTATGTCGACCAGCCGAAGCACTCGCCGCTGTTCGGCCGCGCTCACGAATTCGGCGCGCTGGACCTGTCCGGCCCCGGCACCGCCTTCCACCCGGAGCTGGACGTAAGACCGGAAGACGCCATCGTGATCAAGCCGCGCGTCAGCGCCTTCTACGCCACCTCGCTGGAAGCGGTGCTGCGCGCCCATCGCATCGAGCGCCTGATCCTGGCCGGCGTCAGCAGCACCTGGGCGGTGCAGGCCGCCGCGCGCGACGCTCACGACCGCGACTACCAAGTGCTGGTGCTGGAAGACGGCTGCGCCGCCGCCAGCGAGGAAGAACACCAGGTTTCAATGCGCCAGCTGGCGACGATAGCCCGCGTCATCCGTCTAGACGAGCTGGCCGCGCTGTAAGAACCTGTTCACAGTCTCGCGAGCAAGAGCGAGACAAGGCGAAAACCGCTGAGAAAGCGGAATGTACAAGTGGTACATGAGCATTTCGAAGCCGGTTTCAACGCCCATTTCTATCCATCCCGCCGAAGCGCAGCAGACTTTGAACAGGTTCTAAGAGCCTGTTTACGATCTGCTGCTCAATGGCTCAATACAGATAAATCCCCTGCGGCGCCGGCGTCGGCGCGTCCACCGTCTCGCCCTGCATTTCACGCAGCGAGGCCTCGATGCCGTGGCAAAGCGCGGACAGCGGCAAATCGTTGCCCTCCTTGCCAAACGGCTCCTCCAACTCCTCGCCTATCACCTCCAGCGCCAGATAGGTGTAGGCGATGAACACCGCGATCGCCGGCGTCAACCAGCCTATGCTGGTGACCAGGCCGGCCGGCAGCAGCAGGCTGTAAACGGTGACGGTGCGGTTGAGCAGCACCCGGTAAGTGAAGGGAATCGGCGTGGAGGCGATGCGCTCGCAGCCGCCCAGCACTTCCGACAGCGAATTCAGGTTGCGGTCCAGCGCATGCCATTGCATGTCGTTCAGCGCGCCGTCGCGGCGCATGCGCGCGGTCAGCTGCCCCAGCCAGGCCAGGATCAGCGCCGGCTTGAAGCGCGCAGCCAGCGCCTTGGACAGTATTTCCTCCGGCAGCAGCCGGCGCAGATGGGCGTCGGCGTCATCGCCGCGCAGCTGCGCCTTCAGCGCGTAGGCGAAGGCGCAACAGCCATCTATCAGCCGCTGCGCGTCGGCGTTGTCCGGCGCCAGCGACAACGCCTGCCGCGCCAGTGAACGATTGACGATCAACAGGCTGCCCCACAGCTTGCGCGCCTCCCAGAAGCGCTCATAACTGACCGAGTTGCGAAAACCCAGGAAGATGGCCAGCGACACCCCCATCAGCGTGAAGGCGGGAATGCTGAGCGCGGAATCCGCGTGCTCGCTCAGCCACCAGCCGCGCACCGCGGCGGTGACGATGGAAATGAGGAAAACCAACAGCAGGCGCGGCATGATGCGCGGCAGCACCGAGCCGTGCCAGACGAACAACAGGCGCAGCCAAGAAGTAGTGGGTCTAACAATCATGGTGGGGATATGACGAAGCAAGACGGTTGCACAGCCCTCATGATAGGGCAGCTTGGCCCCGGACCGCCATGTTTGCGCCCAATTCACGCCAGATGCGGCGCCAGCACCTCGGCCAGCCAATCCATGAATGCTTGCGCCCGGCGCGGCAAATTGCGGCGATGCGCGTACAACAGCGTCACCGGCATCGGCGCGGCGCGATGCTGCGGCAGCACCTCCACTAGCTCGCCGCTATCCAGCAGATGGCGCACGCCGGACTCCGGCGCCTGGATCAGGCCCAAGCCGGCCAGGCAGGCGGCCTGGTAGGCATCGGCATTGTTGACGATGACGCTGCCGGCCATGCTCAGCCAGCGGCTGCCGCTGCCGTCATGACACTCCCAGCCGGCCGGACGCGCGCCCAGGGTGGACACATAATGCACCAGCCGGTGCCGCGCCAGATCGTCCAGGCTGGCGGGCGCGCCGTAGCGCGCCAGATAGGCCGGGCTGGCGCAATTGAGCTGGCGGAAGCGCCCCAGCGGCCGCGCCACCAGGCTGGAATCGTTGAGCCCCCCTACCCGCAGCACGCAATCAAAGCCCTCGCGCACGATATCCACCTTGCGGTCGGTGCTGCTCAGTTCCAGTTCCAGCCGCGGGTGACGCTGCAGAAATTCGTCCAGCCGCGGCAAGACCTGATAGCGCGCCACGCCGCTGGGCATGTCCACCCTCAGCCGCCCGCCCAACGCCTCCTCGCCGCGCTGGAACATGCTTTGCAGCTCGTCCATGTCCGCCAGCACATCCTTGCAGCGCTCGTAGAAAGCTTGGCCGTCCTGGGTCATTTGCACCTTGCGCGTGGTCCGGTGCAGCAGGCGCGCGCCCAGCCAGGCCTCGGTCTGTTTGACCGCCACCGAGATGCTGGCCTTGGGCAGGCCCAGGCTGTCCGCCGCCTGGGTGAAGCTGGACAGCTCGGCCACCCGCACAAAAATCTGCATCGCTTCCAGCTTATTCATGTCCGCCGCTCAATTGTTATATTGATACGAACACTATAATTAAATAAACGATATTTGTTTATCAAAAACCATACAATAAACTGAGCTCATCGGGTCCAAGCCTGCACCCGCCCCACACAGGAGATTCCCATGAGCAAGAAGATCGCAGTCATCACCGGCGGCAGCCGCGGCCTGGGCAAAAGCGCGGCCCTGCACCTGGCGCGCCAGGGCGTGGACGTGGTCATCACCTACCAGAGCCGCGCCGCCGACGCCGAGGCGGTGGTCGCCGAGATCCAGGCGCTGGGCGGCCAAGCCGCCGCGCTGGCGCTGGACGTCAGTCAGAGCGCCGGCTTCGCCGCCTTTGCCGCTCAATTGCGCCAGACGCTGGCCGAACAATGGCAGCGCGCCGACTTCGACTTCCTGGTCAATAACGCCGGCATCGGCATCCACGCCGCCTTCGCCGACACCAGCGAGGCACAGTTCGACCAACTGATGAACATCCAGCTCAAAGGCCCGTTCTTCCTGACCCAGGCGCTGCTGCCGCTGATCGCCGACGGCGGCCGCATTCTCAATGTCTCCACCGGCCTGACCCGCTTCGCCCTGCCCGGCTACGCCGCCTACGCGGCGATGAAGGGCGGCGTCGAAGTGCTGACCCGCTACCTGGCCAAGGAACTGGGGCCGCGCGGCATCGCGGTCAACGTCATCGCCCCCGGCGCGATTGAAACCGATTTCGGCGGCGGCCTGGTGCGCGACAACGAACAGGTCAACGCCCACATCGCCGCGCAGACCGCGCTGGGCCGCGTCGGCCGGCCCGACGACATCGGCGGCGCCATCGCCACCCTGCTCAGCGACGGCGCCGCCTGGGTCAACGGCCAGCGGGTGGAAGCCTCCGGCGGCATGTTCCTCTAAGAACCTGTTTACGATCTGCTGCGCGTCGTGAAGCGTGACACGGTGAGTACCGCTTCGAAATGCTCATGTACCACGCGTACATTCCGCTTTCTCAACTGTTTTCGCCTTGTCTCGCCTTAGCTCGCGAGAGCGTAAACACCCTCTAAATCCCGCCCCGCCAGGCGGAATCCACGCTACATACAGCGGCACTAAGTGGAAGCACTTAGCCGAGCCGGCATCCCCTTGCAAGCCTTGCCAGACAAGGCTTGCAAGGCATGTCCGCCGCCGGCCCCTCTCTGCCGCCGCGTATCGCCCCTGTCTATGCCTTGCCGCGCCGGAGCGCAGCAACTAATTTCTGAGTATCCCCCGCCTCCGGAGAGTAGCCGCCACATGCGCGCAGGTCTCACCCGCACTCTGTCCGCCGTCAGCGGACTGGGCCTGCGCGCCCAGTTGCTGCTGTTCGCGCTGGCCTGCCTGCTGCCGGCGGTGGTGCTGATCGGCATCGGCGCCTACGAATCGGCCCGCGACATGCGTGACGCCGCCCAGGAACAGACCCGCGTGCTGGCCGACCAGGTGGATCAGACGCTGGCCAGCAAGATAGCGGAACTGGAACGACTGCTGGCGCAGCTGAGCCAGCGCTCGCCGGTGCGCCGCTTCGACTTCGACGAATGCGCCATCGCGTTCCGCGACATCGCGCTGAGCTTCCCCTCCGTCACCAATCTGACGCTCAGCACCGCCACCGGACTGCAAGTCTGCAGCCATGCGTCCAATCCCGCGGCCAGGGAACCGCCGACCAAGGCCGGCTGGTTCCAGCGCGCGCTGGCCGCGCCCGGCTTGATGCTGAGCGAACCCTTGCAGGAGCCAGCCACCCATCGCTGGGTAGTGATGCCCAGCTTTCCGATTCGCGACGAGCAAGGCCGGCCCATCGGCCTGCTGACGCTGCAACTGGACTTGCTGGCGCTGCAGGCCCAGGTGCTGCCCCCGGCGCTGGATCGCAAGCTGACCATCGCGGTATTGAGTTCGCAGGCGGCCTTCCTGCTGCGCTATCCCGACCCCACGCTCTGGCACGGCAAAAGCGCGGTCCACGTTGCCCAAACCATGGCGCGCATCCGCGCCAATGCCTCCGGCTTTGAATTGGGCGTCAGCCGCGACGGCGTATCGCGGCTGTACTCCTATCGCAAATTTTCCCAGGCCGACTGGCTGATCGTGGCCGCGCTGCCGGAGCATGACGTCTTCGCGCCCTACTACAGCCGCCTGCGCTGGGGCGCGGCCAGCGGCCTCCTCACCCTGCTGCTGTGCAGCCTGTTGGCACAGGGCTTCAGCCGCGCGCTGACCCGGCCGGCGCGCCGTTTGGCCGAAACCGCGCAAGCGGTGGCCGACGGCGACGCGCAGGCGCGCGCGCCGGAACTGGGGCCGCAGGAATTACGCGCGGTGTCGCGCCAGTTCAACCAGATGCTGGACCAGTTGCAAGCCCATGTCGCCGCGGTCCGCCTCAGCGAAATGCAGCGCGCCGGCATCATCGACACCGCGATGGACGCCATCGTCACCATAGACGCCGACCTGAACATCATCCAATTCAACCCGGCGGCGGAACAGGCTTTCGGCTATAGCGCCGAGCAAGTACTGGGCCAGCCGGTCAATCTGCTGGTGCCGGATGCGCTGCGCGCCGGCCACGCGCAATTGATCCAGGGCTTCGGCAACAGCGGCCAGGTCAGCCGCAGCCTGGCGCCGGCCGGCGGCGTGCGCGGCCGCCGCGCCGATGGCAGCGAATTCAGCGCCGAGGCCTCGGTGTCGCAGCTGGAAGTGGCCGGCCGCAAGTATTACACCGCCATCATGCGCGATATCAGCGAGCGCCTGAAAACCGAACAGGCGCTGCAACGCCATACTCAGCAACTGGAATCGCTGCGCGACATGGGACTGACCCTGCTTTCCGCCGCCAGCCCGCAACAGACCGCGCAGGAAGCGCTGCGCATGCTGGCGCAGCTGGTGCCGTTCTGGGGCGCATCGGCGACGATGTTCGACTGGCGGCGCGAGGAAACCGTGTTCCTGGCGCTGGAATGCGAGGCCAAGGACGAAATCCCGCCCGACAGCCGCTTCCCCTTCTCCAGCTACGGCCTCAACGATCTGGAACTGCTCAAGCGCGGCCAGCCCAGCAGCATCCATGACATCACCACGCTGACGCAGCCGCCGGCGCTGGTCAAATGGCTGCGCAGCCACGGCGTGCGCGCCTATCTGCGGCTGCCGCTGATGGCGGAAGGCCAATTGCTGGGCTCGCTGAACCTGGCGTTCCTGACCGTGGCCAACAATGGCTTCGAACACCAGGAAATCGCGCGCGCCTTCGCCCAGCAGCTGGCCATCACCCTGCAGCATTCGCTGCTGCGCCAACGCATAGAAAGGCTGAACCGCGTCTACGCCATCCTCAGCGGCATCAATATGCTGATCGTGCGCTGCCATGAACGCCAGGAGCTGTTCCGCGAGGCCTGCCGCATCGCCGTGGACAGCGGCGCGTTCAAACTGGCCTGGATCAGCCTGCTGGAACAAGACGACGAACAGCATCGCCTCGCCGCGCTGCACGGCCAGACCGAGCCGGCGCCGGACCCCGACGGGCTGCTGCAAGTGTCGGCCACCGCCATCGCCAGCGGCGGCAACATCGTCTGCAATCAATTGGGCGCGCCGCTGCCCAACCTGACGTGTGAACAATTGCTGGCGCAAGGCATCCGTTCGCTGGCCTGCCTGCCGCTGCCGCTGCCGGGCCAGCGCGCCGCCTCGCTGGCCCTGTGCTCCAGCGAAAGCAATGCCTTCGACCACGAAGAGATGCAATTGCTGGCCGAGCTGGCCGGCGACATCAGCTATGCGCTGGACCACATCGAAAAAGAAGAACGCCTGCATTTCCTGTCCTACTACGACGAACTGACCGGCCTGGCCAACCGCAGCCTGTTCCACGAGCGCCTGGCGCAGCAGATCAGCGCCAACCATCACGAGCAGCGACGCCTGGCGGTGGTCTTCCTCGACATCGAGCACTTCAAGTCCATCAACGATGTCTACGGCCGCTGGGCCGGCGACCAAGTGCTGCGCCTGCTGGCGGCGCGGCTGGAATCCTTCACCGAGGAGGCCCGGCTGCTGGCCTGCGTCAAGATAGACCGCTTCGCGCTGATCTTCCCCGAGGTCAAGAGCGAGGAAGACATCGCGCGCCAGGTGATGCAATTGCAGGAACGCTGCGTGATCCAGCCCATCGCCATCCTGGACAAACAATTGCGCGTATCGGCCAAATTCGGCATCGCCACCTACCCGGAAGACGGCGCCGACGCGGAAAGCCTGCTGGAAAACGCCGAAGCTGCGCTCAAGCTGGCGCAGAACACCAATGAGCGCTACCTGTTCTATCGCCAGGAAATGAGCGAGCGCACCGCGGTGACGCTGGAGCTGGAAAACCGGCTGCGCCTGGCGCTGGAACGTCAGGAATTCGTGCTCTACTACCAGCCCAAGGTGGACGCGGTATCGCGGCAGATCGTCGGCGTGGAAGCGCTGCTGCGCTGGCAAAGCCCGGAACGCGGCCTGGTGTCGCCGGCGCAATTCATCCCGCTGCTGGAGGAAACCGGCCTGATCCTGGAAGTGGGCGCCTGGGCATTGGGGCAGGCGGCGCGCGACCATCGGCGCTGGCTGGAAGCCGGCTACCCGGCGCCGCGCATCGCGGTCAACGTGTCGCCGCTGCAATTGCGGCAAGTGGACTTCGCCGATCAGCTGCGGCGCGCGCTGAACGAAGGCGCCGCCACGCCGGGCATAGACATCGAAATCACCGAAACCGTGGTGCTGGACAATCTGGACACCTGCAGCGAAACGCTGCGCCGCATCCGCGATATGCAAGTGGGCATCGCCATCGACGATTTCGGCACCGGTTATTCCTCGCTGTCCTATCTGGCCAAGCTGCCCACCCAGGAATTGAAAATCGACCAGTCCTTCGTCCGCGCGATGCTGGACGATCAGGACGCAATGACGCTGACCGGGGCCATCATCGCGCTGGCTCATTCGCTGCAACTCAAGGTGGTGGCGGAAGGCGTGGAAACCGACGAGCAGGCCACGGCGCTGACCTATATGTTCTGCGATACCCTGCAAGGCTATCTGTTCTGCAAGCCGCTGCCGGCGGCGGAACTGGAACGCCGTTTCTGGCAGGACCGCCCCGATCCGCGCGCGCCGCTGCTCAATACCGTCCAGGCGCCCACCACCACGCCGGCCACGGGCTAAGAACCTGTTTACGATCTCGCGAGCTAAGGCGAGACAAGGCGAAAATGGCTGAGAAAGCGGAATGTACAAGCGGTACATGAGCATTTCGAAGGCGTACTCACCGTGTGATGTCTCACAACGCGCAGCAGAGCGTAAACAGGCTCTTACGGCTAAAGCCGCCGCGTTACCTTGACCCCATCCCCGCTCTCGGCAACAATCCCCACGTTGCCGCCCACATGCGGCACACGGGATTGGCGTCTCGTTAAACGATAAAAAAGCGGCTGTGATCCTACAGCCGCGCACCATAGCAGTGCCCTGACGGGCAGGCTCGTGGTGGGAGAGTGCTATGCGCTCGCCGGTTTTATCGTTTCCGGTACGCCAATCCTGCCACGCGCCTGCCTCATACCTCAGCCTCACCCGGCAGGTGGTTTATCTTGTGTCACAGCAGGAGAAACACCATGTCTTACACCCTACCCTCACGCCGCCGTTACAAACTGGCCGCCCGCGAACAACAGGAAGCCCTGCTCCCCTTCGTCCGCTATCTGCCTTCCCGCGACTACCCTCATTACTGGCAAATGCCCGCCGCCTCGGAAAACCACGCGCTTGCCCGCGCTTATGGCCGCGAATGCGCCGCCCATCTGCTGCAATGGTTGAAGGACAATCCGGAATACGTCGGCTCCGGCCTGCTCAGCCGCATCGCCCGCGACATCGACTTCAGCGACCTCAGCCAGCGCGGCCACTGGATGGGCTTCTTCAACTACCTGGAGCATATGCTGTGGCTGGGCGCGCGCCGGGTCCGGGTTTATCGTCATCTCGACTGCCAGCACCAGTTGCACGATGCGCAGACCCTGCGCACATGGCTGGAGGCGCGCCGCGCGCAACGGCGGCACTGAAGACGCAAAAAAGGGAGGCATCGCCTCCCTTCGTCCCCGTTTGGGCCGCGCTGTGCGCGTCCTCTTTGGTTCAGCCGGACCGTGATCCGGCTGACTGTTTCCTGCTTATCCGTTATCCAGTTTAACCGTTTCCGGCTTAACTGTTCCGGTTTATTTGGCTGCGGAAGCCGCGGCCTTCTTGTGAGACTTCTTCACGGCGTGCTTCTTGTGCTGCGCCGGCTTCTTCGCGGCCTTGGCCGGAGCGGAGGCTTCGGCCTTGGCGGCCTGGGCTTTTTGCGCCGGAGCGGACGCGGCTTGCTTGTGGGTTTTCTTCACCGCGTGCTTCTTGTGCGGAGCCGCTTTCTTGGCGGCCTTGGCCGGGGCGGAAGCTTCGGACTTGGCGGCCTGGGCTTTCTGCGCGGCGCCGGAAGCGTGCTTCTTCATTGCCTTGTGCGGAGCTTTCTTGGCGGCCGGCGCGGTCTTGGCGGCCGGCGCGGAAGCGGGCTTGGCGGCTTCGGCGGCGAAACCGGCGGCGGAGCTCAGGGCGAAAACGGCGGACAGGGCGATCAGGCTCAGTTTTTTCATGATGACATTCTCCAGTCGGGTCAGGGGGGCGTCCGTCTGCTCTGTGCTGCCGTGACGCCAGGTTTGGTGTTTCCTTGCTGCGTATCCTAGGCGCGCCGGACGGCCCCGTCTGTGGGTCAGTTGTAAAGGCATGTAACGCTGCGTAGCCATTACTGAGTTTGCACCTCAAGCTCGCTGATCCGATACTCGCCATCCAGCCAGGCCACCACTTCGCGCGCGCAGGGGTGTTCCAGCGCCGCATAGCGGCCGCGCAGCTCGGCCGCGCGCTCGCCCAAGCGGTCCAGGCCGATGTCCTGCAAGGCCAGCAGATCGTGCCACAGCATGTCGGCCAGCGCCTCGCCGGCCACCGCCTGCGCGGCGCGGCGCATCGAGGCGCCGTATTGATAACGCGGTCCCAAGCGGTAGCTGTCCGCCAGCGTCAGCGCCGGAATCAGGCTGAGTTCCGCTTGCAGCGCCGGGTTCACCCCATGCGCGGCCAGCAGTTCGGCATTGGCCACCGGCCGCCCGGTGAAGCCGCGCAGATGCAGGTATTGCGACATGCGCGCGCCGTCGTTCACCGGGTAGTTGTCCCACAGCACCGGCTTGCGGCCCAGCCATTTGCCCACTTGCAGCAGGTGGCCGGGGGAGATTTCACGGGAGCAGACTTCCTCGCCGGTCCAGAAGATGTCGATGTCCGGCGCCAGCCACTGGCCCAGTTGCTGCAGATAGCCGGCCGGACGCTGGCCGAACACCCGGTCCAGCACCGGATCGCTGGAGTAATAGCTGGGACAGACCAGCAGCCGTTCCACTTCGCAGCGCTGGCTGACCCAGGCGACGATCTCGGCCTGGCGTTCGGCCAGGTCGGGCAGGTCGCCGCGCATATCGTCGAACAGGATGGCCAGTTGGCGCATGCCCAGCCGCTGCAGCTGGGCCAGCTTGCGCGTCAGCGCGCGCTTGGCCTCGTCATCGAAATTCAGATAAGCCTGGTAGGGGCTGAGCCCGATGCCGAAGCTGACGCTGTGGCGCTGGCAATGGGCGGCGAACTCGCTGAGTTGCGCCTCCCATTCCGGCGGGTAGTCCTGCTGCCACTGGCGGCGCAGGTAAGCGTCCGCCTTGGGCGCGTAGAGGTAGAAGCGATAGCCGTGCGCCGACAGCATGGCGGCGACGCGCGCCCGCTGCGCCCAGCTCCAGGGTTTGCCGTAAAAACCTTCGATGATGCCCAGAGGAATGTTCATGGAAAAACCTTCAGCGTCTTGGACGCGCCGGCGCCGGCCCGCCGCGCCCGGTTGACGGCCAAGCGCGGTCGTCAACCATCGAGAAATGATGACTTTAGCCTGATGATTGACTCAAAATTGCGCGCCAAGTTGCATTTCCACCGGCAATCTGACCGGCTTATGCCATTGCTGGCAATGCTAGCGCCGCGTCGGATCCGCCTCGTCCGGCGTCGCGGCGCGATCGGTCAGCACGATGCGCACGCAATGCGGGTGCTGGGCGCGGACCCGGTCCAGGAAGGCCAGGCCATCCATCTGCGCGGAGCGGATGTCGGCGATCACCGCGCCGGCATCCTGGCGCACCAGCCAGGCCAGCGCCTCGCTTTCGCTGCTGGCGGCCAGCACCTGGCAGCCGTCGCGTTCCAGCGTGCCGGCCAACGCGGCCTGGATCGCGCTCGGCTCACCCAGCAACACCAGCTTGGACGCGGCGGCCGCTTCGTCGCCGCAGTCCAGCCGCCGGCCGTCGCCCAGCGATTTGGCGAAGGGCGGCGCCGGCTGCGGCCCGGAGAAATAGAAGCCCAGCAATTAGTAGCAGCCGCGCCCCCCCAAAAAACCCCCCAAAACCCCGAAGCCCCCCCCCCGGCCCCCCACCA